>DASZPK010000056.1:0-5834 GCA_035550335.1 Chthoniobacteraceae bacterium
GGTTTGCGCCCAAGGAGGAAACGATTACCGGCAGCACAGTGACCAGGCCCATGACCTCGAAATAAAGCGTTGGAGTGAAATAGTGGACGAACAGCAGGATGGCGGCGATCGATGCCCCCTGGCTGGCCGGGTTGTATAACAACCATCCGACCGCCACGGGCAGCCGCGGCGGGACACACCCGGCGCGCAGCGTGTAAAACAAAAGCAATACCATCCCGACGATGGTGGCGACCGTGCATATCTCAAACAGGGGACGGATCCTTTTCAGGTAGGATTCGGGCAGCAACGCGGGATTGAAGCTTTCCACCACCGGGCTTTTCAGCATCGCTGTCAGGCTTGCCAGCACCACATTCCTTTTGACCTGGTCGTCGTCGGGGAGCCCGGCCAGCGCGGCCTGGTAACACCTCAACGCCTCGGCGGGATCTTTTCGCACACCGAGACCTTTCGCATACAAGTAGCCCATGCCCGCCTGCGCGCGGGGGTTGTTTTGCTGTACGGATCGGTAATACCATCCGAAGGATTGCGAGTAGTCCCTGGCCACGCCGCGACCGTCGCAGTAGAGAACCCCAAGGTAATACTCAGCCCAAGGGTCATCCTGCATGGCCGCGGAGTAAAACCATGCGAAAGCCGTGCCGTAATTTTGCGCCGTGCCATGTCCCCAATAAAATTGCTCGCCCAGGCGTTCCTCGCCCTCGGCGTTTCCCTGGGCGGCCGCCTTGGCGAACCACCCGGTCGCCGCCGCTTCGTCCTTTTCCATTCCTTTGCCCGACTGGCACATATCGCCCAAGGTGATTTGCGCGAGGGCATAGCCCGCGCCGGCTGATTTCCGGTACCATTCGGCCGCCTTGGAAAAATCCTTTTCAGCGCCGTACCCGTAGTAATACGCGGTGCCGAGATTGTATTCCGCGTAAGTATCGCCCTCCTCCGCCGCCTTCGAATAGGCGTCCACCCAGGACTGCCGCGTGATGGCGATTGTCCGGTCTGCAGATCCCGCGCGCCGGATGGTGAGCGTCACCTCCGTGCCCACGGCGCCTTTCAGCAAATCCGCGCCCGCCTTGCCAGTCATGCCGCTCGTCGCAACGCCATCGATGGCAGTAACCGTATCCCCTGATTTGAGTCCCGCCATGGCTGCGGCGCTGTGCGCCTCCACGTAACTGACCGCGAAGAACTCACCATCCTTTGCGGGGGAGAGACGGGCGCCGATGATCCCGTGCTGCGGCGCGGCGCCCAGGAGTGGATTCACCAGCCAGAGGGAAAGCAGCATCAGCATCGCGGGACGGAACATGGCGGCAGAAACTCAGTTTCCGGGTTTGCTGGAAAGCAAATACACCGAGGCGTTTTGGAATTCGTGTTCGTCCTCCGCGTGCCAGCCGCGGCTCAGCACGAGGTTCGCGATCTTGTTGCGATCATCGGCGGTGGCGGCGTTCAGCACCATCCAGAGGCGGCGGGGGGATGAGTTGTCCGTCGGGAACTGCGTGGCGTTGGCGATGTCCGGCGTGAATGACGGGACCTTGCGGAAATAATACTCGTATTCGTAACTGTTCGTCGTGATGGCATCGCCCGCCTGCATGTGCGCGAACACGTAAGCGGACGCCCCCTTGGTGTCCGCCCGTTTCCACGGCACGAAGACGGTCCACACGGCGAAAAATACCGAAATGATGACCGGCGCGGCGATGGCGATCACGGGGATGACCGAAAACAGGTCGGGAAAAATACGGCGCGTCCACCGGAAAAACGGGCCGAGGCCCGCGCCCGTGAGCAGCACCAGCCCCGGCATGCAATAAACCATCGTGCGCGCCCCGGTGTAGGGATAGCTCTTGATGAGCGCGGCGCAAGCGGCGCAGCCCATCGCCACGAGCGTCAGGATCACAAGCCCGCGCTTTTCCCCCTTCCACCAATGCACCGCCCCGGCGATTGCAGGCAGGAGGAGGATGCCCCCCAGCCACGGGCGCACATAGTAATCAAAAATACTAAACGTGCTCCCCACGAACCAGAACGGCACCGTCCACGGTTTGTGCAGGTCGGGGAACAACTTCACCCACGCCTCATCGATGTCCGGGCTGTGTTGCGGGCGGACCATGAAAAGATAGAAAAACGCGAAGAGCGCCGCCACCCACGCCCCAAGCGCGAACCACGCGGCCCATGTCCGGGCGTTCCAGTCCCTCCATGCGCGCGGCAGGAGCGCCATCATCACGCCCGCGCAAAGGAAAATTCCCGGATACGAAAACAGGATCGCAAACGGCGCGTAAATCGCGAAAACCGCAAACCGCCGCCCCGGGGATGAAGCCATCGTCCGCGCAAAAAGCAGCACCGCCAGCAACCCGATGAGAAAATCCGTCGAATAATGCCGCGCTTCCACCGCATGCCACAGCAGCCGGTCCGAAAACGCCACCATTGCCACCGCGAAAATTGCATCGGCGGGTTCCAGCAGCGACCGGCAGAGGCGCGCCATCAGCACCAGCCCCGTGCAGCTCGCCAGCAGCGAAACGAGGCGCAGCGAATAAGTGCTGTCGCCAAATACCACCACCACGCAATGCACCAGCGCGAACAACAGCGGGGATCCCGTGGCCGAGTGGGTCAGGTGGCCGAAGAAACCTGTAAAGCTTCTGTTTAATATATTGACGGTGGCCGCCGCCTCATCGTGCCACATCGAGGGGTTGCGCCCGTAGTGCCAAAGCCGGAGCAGCAGCCCCGGGATGACAATCCAGCGGGTGGCCAGGTCGAAGAAAGGTGTCTTTGCGCCCGTGTCCGTTTCGGGGCTTGGGGTCGCGGGCAGATTGGGATTCGTCACGTGAAGCAAACCGGTATGCTCTGACAATTCCCTCCTTGGTGAAAAGTAAAAACGCGGGCTTGCTTTTTCAGGACCGGATTTTTTTCAAGTCACATAAATTGCACGGATGCGCGTTTGCAGGCTATAGTGGACATCCTTTATCCTGAATTTATCTGATCAAACCTCATGTCTGCCGCCATTGATTTTGCACGCCAAACCGCCAGGCGCGATGCCGATCGAGGAAGCCCTTCGAGAACGGCGCACGGGGAATTCGAAGCGCAGGCTGCCCGCACTCCCGCTGCGATCGCGCTCGCCTTTGAAGGCGCCGAACTGACATACCGGCAGATCGATCTTCATGCAAGCCGCTTTGCCCGGCGGCTGCAAGCCCTGGGCGTGCGCCCGGGAACGTTTGTGGCGCTTTACGCACCGCGCTCGCTCGAAACCATCGTCAGCCTTCTCGCGATCCTCAAGGCGGGCGGCGCTTATGTGGCGCTCGACATGGAGAGCCCGGCCAGCCGCCTCGCACTGATGCTGGCTGACGTCGGCCCCGCGCTTATTCTCACGTTGCGCCCGTATGCGGTAAATCTCTCCGCCGGAAACGCGCAGGTGCTTTTCCTCGACGAGGAATTCGATTTTAACGACACCACGCCGCTTCCCCAAGACCCGGCCGCATCGGAATCGGCCACCGGCGGCGATCTGGCTTACGTCGCCTTCACCTCGGGTTCGTCGGGTGTCCCGAAGGGCGTCTGCATCCCTCATCGCGGCGTGGTGCGCCTGGCCAAGGCGGCCGATTACATCACCGTCACCCGCGGCGACACATTTTTGCAATTCGCACCCATTTCGTTCGACGCCTCCACGTTCGAGGTCTGGTGTTGCCTGCTCAACGGCGCCAAGCTCGTCATTTTCCCCCCGCGCAAACCTTCGCTCAATGACCTCGCCGAATTCATCGAGCGCGAGCGGATTTCCATTTTGTGGCTGAGCGCCGGGCTGTTCCACCGCATGGCCGAGGCGCAACTCCATCACCTGCGGCATGTGCGGCAGTTTTTTGTCGGCGGCGACATCATCTCCGTCCCGCACGTGGAAAAGACCCTCGGCGCGCTCAAGAACTGCCGCCTCGTGAACGGTTACGGGCCGACGGAAAACACCACGTTCAGTTGCTGCCATGCCATTTTGGAAACGCCGGCACCCGGGCAATCGATCCCGATCGGCAAACCGATAGCCGGCACCGAATGCCATGTGCTCGATGAAGCGCTCCGCCCCGTCCCGGCGGGCGCGCCGGGCGAGCTTTATCTCGGCGGCGATGGGCTTGCCGACGGCTATTTGCGCAAGCCAGAGCTTACGGCGAGAAAATTCATCCCGCACCCTTTCAGCAAGGCCCCGGGCGCGCGCCTTTACCGCACGGGCGACCGCGTGCGGCTTCTGCCCGATGGAGCGCTCGAGTTTCTCGGCCGCGCGGACCGGCAGGTGAAGATGCTCGGTTATCGGGTCGAACTCGACGAGATCGAGGCCAATCTGCGCACCCATCCCGCCGTGGGAGACATCTGCGTGGCGGCCCAGCGTGGCATCGCAGGCGGCGAGCAATTGACCGCCGTCGTGGCCCTCAAGCACGGCTGCGAGGCGACTCCCTCCGGGCTTCGCGCATTCGCACGTGAAAGCCTGCCGCAGCACATGGTCCCGGCCGACTTCCTTTTCGTTGGCGAACTCCCGTTGAACGCAAACGGCAAGGTGGACCAGGAAGCCGTCGCCTCGCTGTGCGCCGCCCGCGAGATGAAACCGGTCGCGCTTCCCGGCGACCATTCCGGCACCGAGGCCTCGCTCGCAAAAATCTGGAGTCAGGTACTCGACCGAAGCAACTTCACCACCGGCGACGCTTTCTGCGAAGTCGGCGGCAATTCCCTGCGCGCCGCCCACCTGCTCGCCCGCATCCAGAAGGAATTCAGCAAAAGCGTTACGATGGAGTCGCTGCTCAACCACGCCACCATTGCGCAACTGGCGGTGCTTCTGGATTCCAGCGAGACCGTCTCCTCCCCTCCCGTTTTTCAAGTGCGGAAAGGGGGCGTAAAGCCGGCGCTCTTCTGCCTGCCCGACCACGCAGGCGGCATGGGTTCCTATCACGCCACCGCGCCGCATTATTCCGGCGGCCGCGCGGTTTACGGCCTCCAGTCGCCCGGGCTCCTGGGCATGGAAGAGGGAGGGACCGTTGAGGAAATTGCCGCCACGCACGTCAAAACCATCCGCTCTCTGCAAGCGGAGGGGCCTTATCATCTTTTCGGCTATTGTTTCGGGGGATTGCTTGCGTTCGAAGCGGCCCGCCAGCTTCATGCCGCGGGCGCGACCATCGGCGTGGTGGCCATGCTTCACCTCGATCTCCACGAAATGCCATTTGCCCCGCTGCGGCTGAACCGGCTCCCCGTTTTGGCGCGCTTCGCCGCGAACCTGTTGCTGCTCCCCGGCGAATTCCTCGCCATCGACCGCCGGGAAAAAGTCGCTTCCCTCCGGCGTTTGCTGGACAGGTTTGCCTCAAGGTTTCGCCGTGGCTGCCAGCCTGCCTCCGCGCCATCGCCCATGACCGATGAGCGCCGGCTTTGGGACAAGCACTATGATGCCTGGCACATTTACGTTCCCCGCGCATTTCCGGGGCTGGTCACCCTCCTGCGCCCGGGGCGACTGCCGATATTCCATCCCGATCCCAATTTCGGGTGGGACTCCGTCGAGGGACAGCGGTTCGAGGTGCGCATCGTGCCCGGCGCCGGGATCAATGGCCATGCGATCTCCGGGGCCAATGCCGCCGGCACTGCGCGCGTCGTGGAAACGGCGATTGAGGAATGGGAGCGCGCGCACCCGTAGCGCCGGTCAGGGCGTGAGCGGGTCCCGGCGCTGTTTACTCTGTTTTACTTCGTGATACAGCGCGAGGAATTCGTCCGCCTGCCGGTCGAATGAATGCTCCGCGGCCAGCGCACGGGCCGCCTCGCCCATCCTGGCGCACGCGGCGTTGTCGAGCAGCCTCCCCATCCGTTCCGCAAGCGTGCCGGGGTCCCCGGGATCGGCCAGCGTGAAGCCCTGC
>DASZPK010000057.1:0-3753 GCA_035550335.1 Chthoniobacteraceae bacterium
ACCTACCGGCTGCCGCGGGTGCTCCACTGGCTGTCGGCAAACCGGTGGCACTGGATTGACACGGTGAACCACCGGATGAATTACAGCGGGACGGGCTTCGAGTGGCTGATGGCGCCGCTGGTCGTGTTCACACGCAGCGACCGGGGTTTGTTCCTGCTCAATTATGTGCCGTGGCTGTTGATGCCGGGGGCGGCCTTCGGCTGCTTGCGCGAATTGGGGGTGGGGGGGCGGGTGGCGTGGCACTGGATGTGGCTGCTTCCGCTGGGATGGTGCTACCTGCTGCAGGCCGGCGGGATTGGGAATGATTCGTATGCGGCGCTGTACCTGCTGCTCTCGGTGTCGCTTGCCTTGCGCGCCCAGCGGACGCGGCGGCTGCGCGATCTCTGGGCGGGGGCGCTGGCGGCGGCGTTGTGCACGGGGTCGAAGGCGTCGAACCTGCCGCTGGCGCTGCCGTTTTTGATAGCGGCATGGCCGGCGCGCTGGCTCATTCCCACGCGCAAAGCCGGGTCGGTGGCGGTGGCAATTTCCTGCCTCGTGGTCTCGTTTCTTCCCCTGGCGGTGCTGAATTGGAAGCACACGGGGAGTTGGACGGGCGACCCGCAAAACACGGGCAAAATGGAGCTGCGCAACCCGGTTGCCGGCATCGAGGGCAACGCGATGCAATTGATCGTGCATAATTTTGAGCCGCCAATTCTGGCATCAGCCTTGAATGGCAAACTCGACAAGCTCAATGGCACCGATTTTATCCGGGGATTGAAACAAGATTATCCGCGCCTGAATTTTGCGACGGCGGAACTTCCGCAGGAAGAGGGTGCCGGGGCGGGAGCGGGGCTGGGCATTCTGTTCCTGGTTTCGCTGGCGGCGTGGCGCAAGCGGTGTGAAGTGCAGGATCAGGGGCAAAAGGCGCGGATTGCCCATGGCTACTGGATCGCGATCGGCGCGTGGATAGCGCTGGGCGTATATATGGCGAAAATCGGGAGCGAAGCGGGGCAGCGGCTGGTGGCGGCGTATTATCCCTTGTGCATCGCGCTCGTCCTGTTGCATCCGGGCAATGCCCGGCTCGTTCGGCGGGGCTGGTGGCGGGCGGTGGCTTTTCTTGTGGCCCTGAGCGTTTTCCCGGCGCTGATTCTCGACCCGGGGCGTCCGCTTTGGCCCGCCGCAACCATTCTTCATGGGTTGCCGGCGCGCTTCCGGGGGAACGCGATCGTAAAAAGAATGGAGAATGTTTATGAGATTTACTCCCGACGGCCGCGGTTGTTTGCGCCATTCGTGGACAGGATTCCTTCCGGTGAAAAGGTGATTGGGTTCCTGGACAGCGGCGACAATCCCGCGTCATCCCTCTGGGAGCCCTTTGGAGGGAGGCGGGTCGTTGATTTTTACCCGGAATCCGAACAGCGGATATTCGCCGAACAGCCGCACATATTCATCGTGGCATCGGAGGGGGGGATTCAGAAATGGTATGGAGAGCCGGCGGAACAATGGATTCGCGATCGCGGGGCGGTCATCATTACGCATGAATCCATCATCGTGAAAATCCACCGTGGGAAGCCGGAGAATTGGTATCTGCTCGATGTTCCCGCGCCCGGGCAAACGCTGCAGCCAGCGCCGCCATAATTTCACTCGATTTAATCTGTTTCGCGTTTTAATTCCGCGCATTTTCCCCTGCACAACTTGCGCGGTATGATTCCTTTGATATAATCTTTCGCCCCGATCAATTCATGAAACTCGACCGACTCAACGAATATGTGCTGGCCACCACGGTCGTGGTGTGCGGAGTCCTGCTGGCAATCATTTGCGGGCGGTTTGCCGGCACCGGGCAGAATTTCTGGCTTTGGTTGATTGCGGGGATAGTGATTTACCTGCTCGCCTGCTTCTGGCTGCGCACCAAGACATGGGTTTTGATCCTCGTATTCTGGAGTTGGAGCGGCCAGTTGAACTCAGTGCCGGGGCACATGCCCGTCCGCGACCTTGTGGTAGGGGGAGTGGTGGTATTTTTCTTTACGCTCAAAGCGTTCAAAGTCATCCGGTACCGACCGTCGTATAGCTGGCTGGACATCATCATGGGGCTGAATGTCCTTTACATTATCGCGCTCTACCTGCGTTACCCGATCGGCGTCAACGCATTTGGCAGCGAAAACGTGGGGGGAAGGCCTTACATCGAGATCATCTTCGCGCTGGGGGCATATTGGGTGCTCAATCAGGTCTTCCTGATGCCGAAAAGGATTTACTGGTTCCCCTTCGTGCTTTGCGCGAGCGCGATTTTCTTTTTTGTCCTGGACACCTTCACTTACCTTGTGCCGTCCACGGTGCCCATCCTGGGTAAATTATACGGCGGCGTCGACGCGGAAAGTTACAGGCGTGAGGAGGCTGGCGATGACACCGACGAAGGTGACGTGAGAACCATCTATCTGGCGGACGCCGGAACAAAGCTCATCAACATCATGAGCAGTTATTTCTCGCCACTGACATTCATCAATCCGATGTATTTCTGGCGTTTTCTGGCGTTTTTTATCGCGATTTTCTTCTGTTTGAAGTCGGGGCACCGGATCACTATTCCCGCTATCGCGGCCGCCATCCTTTTGACGACCTATTTTCGCAATGGCATCGCCGCGGTGATCATCATGATCCTGATCGCCATACCGCCCGCCGTTGTGGCGATTGCCGGCCAGGGGCGTCTTTACGAATTGCCCCATTCGATCCAGCGCACGCTTTGCTTCCTGCCGGGCGAATGGAACCCGGATGTTCTCAATGAGGCGGAGGGATCGATTGATTGGCGCGTGGAAATGTGGGACGAGATGATGCACGAGGACAAGTACATCCATGACAAAGTGTTTGGAGACGGCTTCGGCTTTACCAGGGAGCAACTGGAAGACATGGCTTTCGGGGGCACGCAGGAGGATTTCATGGAAACCAATTCCCCGCACAGCGGGCCCATCTCCACCATCCGCGTCTCGGGATATGTGGGGTTTGGGCTTTTTGTCCTCCTGCTCTTCGGCTGTTGCGTGCGCTCATGGCGGCTGATCCGGATGACGAAGGGGACCAAATTTTTCCCGGTATGTCTCTTCGTGGGAGTCCCGACGATTTATTCATCCATTGGGTTCGTGTTCATTTTTGGCGACTACAAGAATGACATTTTGAGCACGATCCTCGGGGTGGGGATTTTGAACATTTTGTCGAGAAGCTTCGCGGCTTACCAGCGAAGCATCGAGGAACCGCCGCCCGCACCGGCGCTGAAGAAAACGGTGCAGCCGCTCGCCCCGATGCCAATGCCCGCTTTGCATTGACATCCCCGCGATTCCCGTGGATGACTTTCGCGCATGAGCCGACTCGTCATTGAAGCCGGAAAAGCAGAGCGCCACTATTGGGGCGACCTTTGGAAATACCGCGAGTTGTTTTATTTTCTCTCGTGGCGTGACATCCTGGTGCGCTACAAGCAGACCGTCATCGGCGTCCTCTGGGCGGTGATCCGCCCAGTGCTCAACACGGCCATATTTGTCGTTGTATTCCGCAATTTTGCGCGGGTTGACATGGGCAATGTCCCGCCGCCGGTATTTGTCTTTGCCGGCATGCTCCCATGGACCTTCTTTGCCAACGCATTGAGCGAAGCGAGCAACAGCCTCCTCACCAATGCGAACATGATCTCGAAGATTTATTTCCCGCGCCTCATTGTACCGGCGAGTTCCATCATCGTTTCGCTCGTTGACCTGCTCATTGCGTTCGTTCTCCTCGCCGTTCTCATGGCATGGTACCATT
>DASZPK010000058.1:0-11133 GCA_035550335.1 Chthoniobacteraceae bacterium
CTCAACAAGAGACGGCGAATCTCCAAGCCCTGCGCGCGGAAATGCTTTTCGAAATCGGTGCGCGGATAGTCGGGATCGTCGGGCCACGGAATGACGGCAAACCCCTCGTGCGCGGAGGCGACCCGTTTCATCTGCTCGAAGTAATCGGCGTCATCGGTCGTGAGGCGGAGTTCTCCTCCGGCGGGCAGCGCCGCGCGCACCGCGTCAAGGAACCCGCTGTTGACAAGGCGGCGCCTGCGGTGCTTTCGCTTGGGCCACGGGTCGGGAAACATGACATGGATCACGGCGATCGATTCCGGCGAAATGAGCTTGCTGACCGTGTATAAACTTTCGATACACATCACGCGCACATTCCGCAGGCCCGCCCTCGCGGAGCGCTTGCAGGCTTTCCGCACGCGCCCCACCAGGCGCTCGATGCCGATGAAATTGCACTCCGGGTGCGCTTTCGCCATTGCGACGAGGAACGCCCCCTCGCCGCAACCGAGATCGATCTGCACCGGCGCTTCCCGACCGAACATCGCGTCCAGCGGCAGCGGCGCAAAGTAGTCACTCGGCGTGTATTCGATCTGGTCAGGGGCTGGCGGGGCGTCCATGCGGGCAAACGCGCGAAAAGCGGCTAGAGGAAATAATCGAAGTCCTGCTCGCGGCTCACCCACCGCCGCAGGCGGAAGATGTGCGCGGGGCGGGTGTGCGGGTCGAGTTTCACGAAGTTGCGGCTGCCGCGCCAGAGGAAGCGCTCGTCGGAAAGCAGGTCGTGCACCTGGTAACTCTCGCCCTCGAGCCAGCCGAATTCGCCAACCGGCACGTTGATGAACGAGTCGCGCGCCTGGTACGGATCGAGGTTCACCACCACGAGGATGATGTTGTCGCGCGACTCCGTCATCTTGCCGTAAAACAAAATCGCGTCGTTCTCCGCCTCGAAGAAACGGAGGTTGCGGTATTCGTGCAGCGCGCGGTTCTCGCGGCGGATGCGGTTGATGCGCGTGATGTAATCCTTGATGTTGCCCGGCGCGTTCCAGTCGCGCCGCTTGAACTGGTATTTTTCCGAGTCGAGATATTCCTCGCGCCCGGGCAGCGCCGCGTTTTCGCAAAGCTCGAAGCCGCTGTAGATGCCGTAAACGCTCGAGAGCGTGGCTGCCAGCACCGCGCGGATCATGAATGCGGCGCGCCCCCCATGCTGCAAAAAATACGGCAGGATGTCGGGTGTGTTTGTGAAAAGATTCCCCCGGTAATATTCCGCCATTTCGCCCTGCGTGAGTTCGGTGAAATACTCGGTGAGCTCCTGCTTCGAGTTGCGCCAGGTGAAGTAAGTGTAGCTCTGCTGGAAGCCGGCCTTGGCCAGCACCTTCATCATTTTCGGGCGCGTGAATGCCTCGGACAAAAAGATGACATCGGGATATTTCGCACGCACGCGCCCGATGAGATATTCCCAAAACGCGACCGGCTTCGTGTGCGGATTATCCACGCGGAAAATGCGCACGCCTTTCTGCGCCCAGAAGAGGATGACGCCAGTCATCTCCTCCCAGAGCGCCTGCCAGTTTTCGTTGTGGAAATTCAGCGGGTAAACGTCCTCGTATTTTTTCGGCGGGTTCTCGGCGTATTTGATTGTGCCGTCGGGCCGTTTGTAAAACCACTCGGGATGCGCGGCCACATAGGGATGGTCGGGCGAGCAGTTGATCGCAAAATCGAGCGCCAGCTCCATGTTGCGTTTTTTCAACTCGGCGATGAGCCACTGGAAATCCTCGAAGGTGCCAAGCTCCGGCGCGATGTCGCGATGCCCGCCCCCATTGACGCCCTGCGCGCTGTTGCCGATCGCATAAGGCACGCCCGGCTCGCCGGGTTCGCACGTTTTCGAATTGTTGCGCCCCTTGCGGTTTGTCACGCCAATGGGATGGATCGGCGGGAAATAAATCACGTCGAACCCCATCGCCTTCGCATCGTCGATGCGTGGCAGGCAATCGCGGAACGTGGAGCCGGAATCCGCTTTTCCCTCGGCGGAGCGCGGGAAGAATTCGTACCAAGCGGCATATTGGGCGCGCTCGCGGTCGACGATCACCTCGGGATACGGCGTGTATTCGGTGGCTTGCGTGCGGTCGGGCCATGCGGCCATGAGCGCTTCCAACTCGCTCCAGTGCGCAATCTCGTTCACGTGCGCGGGATCGGCGGCCTTGATTTTTTCGGCGAGCTCGACGAGGCGGCTCTGGTCCTCCGGCTCGGTTGCGCGCATCGCAGCGCTGGCCACGAGCGCGGCTCCCTCTAGCGTTTCGCTGGCGAGGTCCTTCACGCCGCCCTCGAATTTTTTCTTAAACTCGTGCTGCCACGAGCGGAAAGTATCGCCCCATGCCTCGATGGTATATTCGTAGGTGGCGCATTCAAAAAGCGACGCGGTGCCCTGCCACCGGTCGTTGCCATTTGGAATCGCCGTCATTGGTGTCTCGAACCAGCGCTTCGCTCCGGCTTTGCGCCACTTCAAGACCGCCGCAACGATGTCGTGCCCGTCCTTGAAAACATCCGCCTCGACAAACAAGTCGTCGCCCACGACCCGCTTCACCGGGTAGCGCCCGCCGTCGATCAGCGGGGTGATGTTTTCGATGACGGCGGTGGGCTGCTTCGGGATCATGATTGGGGCGGGGGATGGCAGGGAGCGTGATTGAGCGGGAGATTGTCCAACAATACCGCCAAATTTTGCAAACCGGAAATCCGCGACACCACCTCCCGCAGCGAGGCCATCGCGGGCTCCACATAATTGAGAAATTGCAGTCGCTCCTTCACCAGCCCCAGGAAGCCGTACGCGCCGAGTGCCTGCATCAGGCGCTGCATCGCGCAGAGGTCGAAAATGCGGCGGAAGCCGGTTTCGTCCGCGTTGCCGTCTTTGCGGATATAATACGCGAGCAGTTCTTCGCGCTGGTCGGGCGTCAGCGCGACGTAGGGGTCGTAGATGAGCGATGCCAGATCGTATTGCGCAAGGCCCGGGCGCAACCCCTGGAAGTCGATGAGAAACGCCTCACCGTTGCGGATCATGATGTTCTGCGACTGGAAATCGCGATGCACCAGCACGCGCGGCAGCACGGCGAGATCGATTGCAATTTTTTCGAGCGGCTCGCTGCGGCGGTGAAGGGCAATCAGGGCGGGATCGATTTTATAATAACGCTCCAGGCAGTTATCGAAAAAATAATTTTGCTCCCAGAGGTAAAGCTCCGCGTTGAATTCCCGCTCGAGGCGCGGACCATCCATATCGGACGACTGCCGGGCGCGCGTATGGAGGAGATATGCCTGGTCCAGCGCGCGCCGGTAAAGCTCCGCGAGGCGTGTCCACGAATCGCCGCGAAGTTCCCAGAGATCGACCTCCCCGAGGTCCTCCATCCAGATCAGCCCCTTCTCTTCATCGTGAAAATATATACGCGGCACCTGGATGCCCTGGGAGCCGAGAAATTGCGCAATCGAAACGTAATGCCGGTTCTCCTCGCGCTGGTCGCCGTATTTCACCAGGATCATGGTCTCGCCCCCGCCTGTCTCGACGCGATAGTAATTGCGATCGGAGCCGCCCTTCTGCAGGGGATGGATTTTGAGCGCTCCCCGGTCGCAGCGCGGGAAGCGGGAAATGGTGAAATCGATGAGCGTTTCCGACAACATTATTTAAATATCCTCCCCGGTGTGCGACCCCTCGACGCGCCGGTTCGTGGTCACGATACAATCCCGCAGCCTTGCGCCGGAAGCAATTTCGGCGTCATTCCACAAAATGCAGTTTTCCAGCACGGCTCCGCTCCCCACCCTCGCCCCCGCTCCGACGACGGTCGAAGCGGATACGGTCGCAGTGGGATCCAAGTTGGCGCCAGCCCCCACACGGGCAGGCCAATCCAGCATGTCCACATAAGCTGGTTTCCAGAACTTTTCACCGATGAATTTGTGGACCGCGAGATATTCCGCGCGCGAGCCGATGTTGAACCACTGGCGGTCATCAAGCACCAACCCGCCGATGCTTCCACCCTGCGCAATCCATTCCACGAGCACCGGCACGAATGAAATCTTCCGCCCCGCGGGGATCCGCGAAAAAATCCCGGCATTCCAGACCGAGACGTTCGCAAAATCAAACTGCCCCGGGTGCCCGAGTTTGCCGCCGATGTCCACCACCCTGCCGTCGGCAAATGCAACGCCCGTTGCCAGCCCCGTGTTTCTCAACGCGAGTGTAACATCGTTTTTCATGCGCAAATGTTCCCCGACCAGCGCCGCCACATCGATGTCGGTAAGAATATCGCCGCTATAAACAATGAAGGTCCCCCCGCCAATCCACGGCTCCGCATTCTTGATCCCACCTCCCGTCTCCAAGAGCGCCGGTTCATAAACCAGCTTGACGGGCGCACCGGCGTATTCGCCCGATTGGAAAAGCGCGTCGAATTGCTCCGGCAAGTGGTGCGTATTGATGACGAATGACTCGATGCCCACGGAGCGCAGATGATCGAGCGCGAACGTGATGAGCGGTTTCCCGAAAATCGGCATCAGCGGCTTGGGCCGCACCAGGGTGAGCGGCCGCAGCCGCGTCCCAAGGCCAGCGCCGAGGACAAAGGCTTTTTTGGGGTGGGCGTCCATTTAGAAATTGCCGAAAGTCTGCATCTAGTTAAAATCCTTCCGCTTAATCAAAGGAAATCGCTACACTAGTCAACTTTATGGCTGAAGAAACCGTCTGGACCGGGGGCTCCTCCCAATTCAAGAACCTCACCGCCTACGCGCTGTGCGGGATTCTCTTCGTCGGCATTGTGGTTGTTTGTTACGAGTTTCAACCTCCAAAGCTGGTTTACTTGCTTGCTCTGGCGCCTTTGGTCTACGGCTTCTGGAAATATCTCCTGCTCAAGTCGCACTTTTACCGGCTCACCACCGAGCGGCTGCTCACCACGCAGGGCCTGTTTTCCAAGACCACGGAAACGCTGGAGCTCTATCGCGTGAAAGACATGCGCTGCAAGCAGTCGTTCTTCGAGCGGCTCGTGGGGCTGGAGAGCGTGGAATTACTCTCCTCCGACGTGGACACGCCGGACCTCACCATGGACTTCATCCCCGCCAGCCTCAAGCTGCTCGATAAAATCCGCGAGCAGGTGGAATCGTGCCGCGTCCAGAAGCGCACCCGGGAGATCGATCTCGAATAAGCCGAATGAGTTTCATGCTGCAAAATTCCATTTTTTCAAAGGACGAACCCGCAGGCGGCGCCCCGCAGGCCCCCGGCCGCAACGAAATCCCGCTCGCGGATACTTGGGACCTGACCCTGCTCTACCCGACGCCCGAAAAATGGGCGGAATCGTTCGAGGCGCTGCAAGCCAGCTATACCGGCCTTGCGAAATACAAGGGCCTCGTGGGCGAATCGGCGCAAACCCTGCGCGACAGCCTCGAACTGGAAAAAACATTCAACCTCCAGATCGAGCGGCTTTACCACTACGCGATGCTGAAAACCTCGGAGGACAGCTCCGACAACGCGAACCTCGCGCGCGAAGGGCAATTGCAAAATCTGCTCACGAAAATCGGCGAGGTATCCGCCTTTCTCACGCCGGAAATCCAAGCCATCACGGATGCGGATTTCGATCGCTACCTGGGCGACCCGGTGCTCGCGGAGTGGGTGATCGCGTTGAAAAAAGTCCGGCGGCTCAAACCCCATACGCTCACCATCGCGGAGGAGCGGCTGCTGGCGCTCGGTTCGACCGCGCTACGCGGCCATCGCGAGACGTTCTCGCAACTCACGAATGTTGACATGAAATTCGGGGTGGTCACCGATGAAAAGGGCGAGGAGCGGCCACTCACGCAGAGCTCGTTCCTTTCCTTCCTGGAGAAACGCGACCCCGGTGTGCGCAAGCGCGCGTTCCATCAGTTTTATGAGGAATTCAAGGACCACTCGTACACGCTGGCGTCCACACTAGGCTCGTCCGTGCGCGCGGACGTCTTCGGCGCGCGCGCGAGGAATTACCCCTCGGCGCTGGAGAACGCGTTGTTTTACGACGATGTGCCGGTCGAGGTTTACAACAATCTCATCACGACCGTCCGCGCAAACCTCACGCCGCTCTACAAATATTTCGACCTGCGCCGCCGAGTGCTTGGCCTCGCGGAAATTCATCATTACGACACCTACACCCCGTTGGTTGCCGAGATGGAAAGCCGCGTCAGCTTCGACGAGGCCATCGACAAGGTCCTCGCCGCGATCCAGCCGCTCGGCGGCGAATACGCCTCCGCGCTCGGCGAAGGCCTCCGCGGCCGCTGGTGTGATCGCTACGAAAACAAGGGGAAACGCTCCGGCGCGTTTTCATCGAGCAGCTACGGCAACCCGCCGTACATCCTCATGAATTACAAGACCGATGTGTTTTCCGATGTTTATACACTCGCGCACGAGGCCGGCCACTCGATGCACACTTGGTATTCGCAGGGCAGCCAGAAATTCCAGGACTACGATTACCCGATCTTCCTCGCCGAGGTCGCATCCACCTTCAACGAGGAATTGCTCACCCATCATCTGCTCGAAAATACGCCTGACAAAAAAATGCGGGCCTACATCATCTGCCGGCAGATCGACGGCATCCGCGGCACCATTTACCGGCAGACGATGTTCGCCGAATTCGAAAAAATCATCCACGCCACCGAGGAGGCCGGCGGCCCACTCACACTCGACTGGTTCCGCGAGACTTACCGCCAGTTGCTCAATACCTACTTCGGCCCCAATTTCGCCATCGACACCGAGCTGGAAATGGAATGCCTGCGCATCCCGCATTTTTACAACGCGTTTTACGTTTACAAATACGCCACCGGGCTGGCGGCTGCGATCAGCCTCGCCCAGAAAGTCCTGCGCGGCGTCCCGGCCGACGTGGAGGCGTATCTCGGTTTCCTCAAGTCGGGCGGCACAAAATATCCGATCCCGACCCTCGCCGCCGCGGGAGTTGACATGTCCACCCCCGCGCCCATCGAGGCGGCGCTGCGATTGTTTGCGCAGCGGGTGGACGAATTGGAGGGTTTGCTGTCGTAACGGGTTTGCAATGGAAGACTTCGAAAGAAAACTGGCCGCAGCGCAAGGTTACTCGGAACTCGGAATGCATGAGGACGCAATCGCGGAACTCGACGCCATTGCCCCCAAAATTGCGGACCAGCCCGAAGTGCTGGAAGCGCGTCTGCTGATCCTGATGCACGCGCGCCAGTGGAAGGACGCGCTGGCGGTCTGCCGCAGATTTTGCAGGGCCATGCCCGACGCAGCCTCCGGCTACATCCACGCCGCGTTCTGTCTCCACGAACTCGGGCGCACCCCTGAGGCGAAATCGCTGCTCGTCGGCGGGCCGCCGTCGTTGTTGAAGGAGCCCACGTATCATTACAACCTCGCCTGCTACGAGGCAAAGCTTGGCAATTATCCCGAGGCGCACGCGCACCTCGAAACGAGTTTTGCGATGGACAGGAAATTCCGCGAATTCGCGAAGGGTGACGCCGATCTCGAGCCGATCCGCCACCTGCTGTGAACCTCGAAAGCGTCCAACGCGCCTTCGAGGAAAATTTTTCCGGGCGGGGCGAACTCGGCGCCTCGGTGTCTGTGTGGCGCCGAGGCCACGAAGTGCTAAACCTCGCCTCCGGGTTTTGCGATCGAGAAAAAAGCAAACCTTGGTCGGCATCGACGCTCGTGCTTTTCTGGTCCGCAACCAAGGGGCTCTCAGCCGCGTGCGTGCTAAACAGTCTGCAACAACACAAGCTCGGCCTCGACACGCGCGTCGCGCAGATCTGGCCGGAGTTCGCGCAGAACGGCAAGGAAGCCATCACCATCGGGCAGCTTCTCGCTCACCAGGCCGGTCTCGCCGCGCTGGACAAAGCCGTATCCGTGCTCGACTACGCGGCAGTCATTGACGCGCTCGCCAGCCAGCCGCCGCTCTGGCCGCCGGGACAGGGACACGGCTATCACCCGCGCACCATCGGTTTCCTCATGGATGAAATCGTCAGGCGACTCAACGACGGGATGACGCTGGGCAACTATTGGCGCCTGGAGTTCGGCGAACCGCTCGACCTCGATCTTTGGATCGGGCTGCCCGCGGAGCAGCTCGACCGCGTCTCCCCGGTCCACGCGCCGCGCGTCATGGAAACGCACGAGGAGAACGCGTTTCAAAAAGCATTCCGCGATCCGAAATCGCTCACGCGTCGCGCGTTTTCATCCCCCGCCGGGTTGAACGGCACTTCCGCCATGAACACACGTGAAGCGCGGATGAGTTCATTCGCCGCCTTCGGCGGAATCGGCACCGCCTCATCGCTCGCGAAGTTTTACAGCGTGCTCGCAAACAGCAAAGCCCTCGAATGGATGAAAACGCCGCTGGCATCCGGTTTCGACAAGGTCCTGCAGGAGGAAACCGCGTTTTTCGCCGGGTTCATGATGGACCCGCTTGATGCAAACGGCCGCAAAATCCGCGCGACTTTCGGCCCATCCACGACCGCATTCGGCCATCCGGGCGCAGGCGGCAGCGTCGCCTTCGCCGATCCGGAAAATGAAATCGCTTTAGCCTATGTGATGAATCAGATGGGAACCGGCGCCCTGCCCAACGACAAGGCAATGGCGCTGATCAAGGCGCTCTACGATTGACTGGCCGAAACGTACCACACGCCCACGCTGATCAAGACCACGCCCACGCAGAGGCTCACCGAAATGCGTTCCTTGAGAAAGATCGCCGACGCGAGCACTATGAATATATATTGCAGCGCGGTGAACGGAAAAAGGTAGCTGAGATCGAACCGCGGCATGAGGCCCAGCCAAAGAAAAAAGCCCACCGTCATGGAACCGACGCCTGTGAAAAGCAACGTCAACCCCTTCCGCGTCGATGAGCCCTCGGGATGTGTCATCGATTTTTTAACGAAAATCTGGCCGGTAACGGCACAGACCTGCGTGAAAATTACCAGCAGCAGGGCGCCCAGCGTCATGCCCGGCCCTCCATCTTTTCCTCAGCTTTCATCAATGGGCGCGCAATGACGAGCACGCCAATGATGACGAGGCTGATCCCAAACCAGCGCTTGGCGTGGATTTGCTCGTGCAGCGCCACCAGCGAAATGAGCGGCACCAGGACATGCACCGCGCCGGTCAAGTTCGCGGCGATGTTCAAAGGAACGTGGCGCAAGCTGTAAATCCAAAGCGTGAAACTCAATACCATCGTCACGATGCCGATCCAGACCCAGCCCGAACCAAGCCCCTGTATGCCGACGATGCTCCCGGCGCTGACCGACTGCGTCGAGCCGATCTTCAGGAAAACCTGCGAGCCGGCGTCGAGCACCACGCTGCATGCGATGGCCACGTAGGGATTCAGCGCGGGGCGCTTGCGGATGGTTTCTTCGCCCGGCATCCGCTCAATAAATCTCGTTGGCGTTGCGGAATTGGCGGATATACGGGTCGTGCCGGGCGGGCTGGAGATATTTCAACGCGATTTTAAAAATGGGGTTGATGAGGTCGGAGGAATGGCGGGCATAGATGTCGAGCGGGTCGAGGTCCAGCCGGAGATGGAGTTTCGGGTCGTAGTTTAGCGGCCCCGTGTAATAATGTTTAAACTCATTCTTCGCCGCCCAGTCGATAATGTCGCGCAGGGTGAGGAAGTACAGATGCAGGTCGAGCGCGACCGAGTAATCCATGCCCACGTTCATGTCGTAAATAACGCCGTCGCGCACCATGCACAGGGCGAAGGCGATCATTTTGCCGTCTTTGCGCCATGTGAAAAAGCGGGCGCGGTCGGGCATGCGCCGGCCCAGCGCGAGGAAAAATTCGCGCGTGAGTTTCTCGAACTTGAACTCGGAGCGGTCGTAAGTCTGGAGGTAAAGCGCGAGCACTTCATCCACGCACGCCTCCACGCTGTCGGACACCTCCATCGTGATGGCGAGGTCGGTGCTCTTGCGGAATTTACGGCGCAGGTTCTTGCGGTAAATCCGGCCCAGCTTTTCCTGCATGAATTCGTCGAAGCTGCCGAAATCAATGGCAAGATGGCCGCCGGGCATGCTCGGCACGCGGCTGTAATCGTCGCTGGAAAAGCGCGCCAACGCCGCACGGTGCTTTGCGGGGAAGGCCTTGAGAAGAATGATCGCCGCCTTTTCCTGCCGCGCATAGCGGTTCACCACGTCGTGCAGCGCGTCAATCGCCCACGGTTCCTCGCAATCGAGTTCGCCGTCCCCCTCGGCGCAGCCAACCATCATCATGCGCAGGTTCAGGAAACGCGGAAACAACTTCCGGAACGCTGTGACCACCCGGCGGATGCCGGCGGGCAGCCCCGCGAGAAGGTCCTGGTCCACAAAGAAAAACGGCTGCACCGCGACGGCGCCGGTCTGCGCATTGCGAATGACAAAATATTTCTGCTCGAACTGCGCGTGGAGCGTTTCCTCCACGATCTCGTAATAGCGGTGGTCCTTGGCCTGCACCGCAAAGACATTCCGCCAGATGTCGGATTCGATGAGGTGCGAACTTGGAAAAACGTGCGCTTCCCAGCCATCCCCGCTCCGACTCCACACCGCGCCATTTCCGAGCGACTCCCGGTTGCCGGCTGTCACGCCCCCGCCTGGCGGGATCGTATGGATTGCGACGGTATTCAAGCGTTTATAATGCGGGGATTCCTGACCAATTCGATTTTGATGCGGCGTCCGGTTCTATTCCGTATCACGTTCGCGGATGGCCAACGAGTATAAAATCATGTTTTTACGGCATCTTCGCGCCTGCGCAGGACGACAGAAAGCGTAACGGCCGCGGCGATGGAGCAAATGGCGGCGCCGGTGATGATGGTCGCCGGGATTCCCCACCACCGCGCGAGCAAGCCCGCCTCCATGCTGCCGATCGGAATCACCAGGCCAAACATGATCGACCAGACGCCCATGACCCGCCCCAGCATCTCCTCGGGGACGTTAAGTTGAATTTGTGTGTTCGCCATCGAAAAGAAAATCATCATCCCGAAGCTGTTCAACGCCAGGAGCACGAAGGCCATGTGGTGGTCGCGATTCAGTGCAAACAACGTCAGGATCACCGAGAAAAACCAGATGCTCGCGAAGACCGTCCCGCGTTTTGGAAACCGATGGCCGAAGTTCGCCATGAGCAACCCGCCCGTGAGCGCGCCCACCCCGGCCGACGACATGAGATCGCCAAAACCGTCAGCCCCCATGTGGAGGACATCG
>DASZPK010000059.1:0-3157 GCA_035550335.1 Chthoniobacteraceae bacterium
ACGACGACAACATGTATGTGTTCCAGAATCCGCTCGTGACCGGCGGCCTCAGCTTCCATGCGCTCGCCCGGGCGTTCATGCATCCCGACCTGTACCTGTGGACGCCGCTCACCACGATCTCCCACATGCTCGACTGCGAGATTTTCGGCGTGAAGCTGCCGGGCGGGCATCATTTAACGAATGTGTTACTGCATCTCACGGCGGCTGTCCTGCTTTTCCTCGTGCTGCGGAGGGCGACGGGCACGCTCTGGCCATGCGCCTTTGCGGCGGCGGTGTTTGCAATCCATCCGTTGCGGGTGGAATCGGTGGCGTGGGTGGCGGAGCGGAAGGACGTGCTGAGCGGGGTGTTTTTCATGCTGACATTGGCGGCCTACCTGTTTTACACGCGTAAACGCACCGCCTGGCGCTACGCTCTCGTGGCGCTGCTCTTCGTGCTCGGGTTGATGGCGAAGCAGATGCTGGTCACGCTGCCGTGCGTGCTGCTGCTGCTGGATTACTGGCCCCTCGGGCGCATCGAGGGCGGCGATGCGCGGGGATTTTTCCGGCTGGCGTCGGAAAAGCTGCCGCTATTCGCGATCTCGGCGGCCTCGTGCGTGCAGACGCTCATGATCGGGAGCGGGGTGCGGAAGATGATATCGTCGTCCCAATTCCAGCCGGCGCCCATGATCCATCCGCTCCTGCTGCGGCTGGAAAACGGGGTGGTGTGTTACGTCGTTTATATATGGCAGATGTTTTACCCGGCCAACCTCTCGGTGTATTACCCCTACCCGGATTCCGTGCCACTCTGGCAGGCGCTCGGGGCGCTGGCGCTGCTGGCGGGGATTTCGGCGGCGGCCATCGTCCTGCGGCGCGCACACCCGGCGTTGTTCACGGGATGGTTCTGGTATCTGGGAATGATGATCCCGGTGATCGGGTTCGTGCCGGTGGGACGCGAAGGGCATGCGGACCGTTACACCTACCTGCCGCAGATCGGGCTCTGCATCGCCATCGCGTGGCTCTGCGCCGCGGCCTGCGAGCGGGTGCGAATTCCCCGCACGGTGACGGGGGGGGCGATGGCGGCGGTCATCGTCGTTCTCGCGTTCTGCGCGCACCGGCAGGCTTCGTATTGGAGCACCGACCAGGCGCTTTGGACGCACGCACTGGAGGCGACGCCGGTCAACGCGTTTGCCAACAATAATCTTGGCCTCGACCTCGCGGCCTCGGGCGACATCGACGGCGCGATCCGGCATTACCAGGCCGCGCTCGCGGTCCAGCCCGATTACATCGAAGCGCGCAACAACATGGGGATCGCGCTTTGCGACGAGGGGAACGTGGAAGGGGCGATCGCCGAATACCACGAAGCGCTGAACACGAAGCCGGATTACCCGGACGCGCTCAATAACCTCGGGCGCGCGCTCTTCCTCAAGGGGGACCTGGAGGGTTCCATCGAGAAATGCCGCAAGGCGGTGGAACTCGACCCGAATTTTTCCACCGCGCTCAATAATCTCGGCAACGCCCTCTCCGCCCGCGCGCAGGACGACAAGGACCCGGCGGACCTCGAACAGGCGATCGCGGCCTACCGCAGGGCGCTCGACATCCAGCCGGGTTACGCGGACGCGCACAGCAATCTCGCCACCGACCTGATGCTCTTGGGGCGGACGGACGAAGCCGCCGCCGAGTACCGCAAGGCGCTCGACGCCAACCCGAACCTCCCCAATGCGTGGTTCCGCCTCGCGAACCTCCGCCTCCATGCGGACGCGATGCAGGAGGCGCTCACGGATTTTCAAAACGCGTTGCAGTGCAAACCGGGTGACACCGACGTCGAAATCGAGCTGGCGTACGTGCTCGCCGCCGGTCCGCATGAGGAATGGCGCAACGGCAAGCTCGCGCTGAAAATCGCGCTTGCCGCAAACGTGGCCACGGGCGGCAACAACCCGTCTGTGTTGCGCTCCCTCGCGGCGGCCTACGCGGAGACGGAGCATTATCCGCAGGCGGAGCAGGTGGCGCGGCGGGCGCTGGAATTGATCCCCGATTCCAAGGCGGATTCCAACCTCGCGGATGATCTGCGGTCCGACATCGCGCTTTACAAAAATAACATGCCGCTGCGCGACGCGAGCATGATCGCGCCGATGCCGGTGCCGCAGTGGCATTGAGCTGTTCTCACTGGGAAAAATCCCGTGAGCGAACCGCTGTAGAGTCCGCTGTCCCCAGCGGGGGGGTGGACGTGGCCGGGGAATTCCGTGGCGACGCGCAAATCCTGCGCTAGGGACAGCGCACGCTACAACCTTCATGAACGGAGTTTTTTGTGACCTGAAAGCCCGCGGGAAAATTGACTTGCCGCGCGGATTTTTGTACAAGAAAGCCGCGCCGGGCGCACCGGTAAATCGCCTGAATGAAACGTCCCGCTCCCACTTTTTCGCGGTCCCGGCCCGCGCTGTTGGCCGCGGCGCTCTGTTTTACAATGTCGCACATGGCCCGCGCGCAGGACTGGCCATGCTACGGCTGCAACCCGCAGCATACCTCTACGTCGCCCGAAAATTCCCAGGCGCCGCTCGTGGTGCATTGGAGCGCGCCCGTGGACATGAACCCGCCTTCGACCGGGGGAAATCTCTACATTCACTACGGCTCGCCGGTCATTACGGATGCGAACACCGTGCTCGTGCCGGTGAAAACTGGGTCCACGGATGGATTCGAGGTGCTCGCCTATTCGTATAAAGCCAGCGGGACATTGAGCAAGGTCTGGACGATGACGACCGATTACTCGGCGCCCGCCTGCGCATGGATTCCCATCTGCGGCATTTCGCTCGCGCCGGGCGACATCTCACTCGCGGTGCCGGCGGCGGGCGGGACGGTGCTCGTGCGCCAGTCGCCGGACTCGGCGACCGGCGTGGCGACGCGGCTGGCGTTTTACGGGATCGCGAATTACAATTCCAACCCGGGGGCATTTGCCGCGGCGATCAAGATTTGCACGCCGATCACCACCGACGCCTCGGGCAATCTTTACTTCGGCTACGTTTCAAACGGGGCGCTGCTGCCCGGTTATCCCTCCGGCATCCCGAGCGGGCTGGCGCGCATCGGGAGCAATGGCTCGGGCACATTCACCGCGGCGAGCGCGATGTCGGGTGATGCCACGACGCAATCGGTGCTCTACAATTGCGCGCCCGCGCTGGGCAACAAT
>DASZPK010000060.1:0-2178 GCA_035550335.1 Chthoniobacteraceae bacterium
AACCCAAAAAGCGCGTCGCTGTTTTACAACCGTGCGCTGGCTTACGAGGACAAGGGCAACGTGGAGCGGGAGGAAGCGGACTGCACGAAAGCGATCAGCCTCGACCCGAAGGACGCGGACGCCTACGAACTGCGCGCGAGCATTTACGGAAAGAAGGCAAACGGGGTGTTCAAGGGGGAGATGTTTGACAAGGCGATGGCCGATTACAGCAGCGCGATCGACCTGCGGTTGCGCGACGTGGATGACCGCAAGGCGTGGCTGCTGAAAAGAGCGGACGAGGTCGAGGACACGATCGAGGGAATCGCCTGCATGGAAGCGCTCATCAAGCTGGCGCCAGACAAAGCGGAGGCATACGCCAGGCGCGCGCAGTATTATGAGACAAATACGTCCGGGCCGGCAGGGGGTGAGATGGACGAAAAGGCGATTGCCGATTACAGCGAGGCGATCAAGCTGAACCCGAAATCGGCCGAATATTACCTCGACCGCGGCCGTGATTACGCCAACATGGGCCGCGACCACGAAGAACAGGCCATTGCCGATTTCACGGAATCGATCCGGCTGGCACCGGACAAGCCGGGCGCCTACGTGGGCCGCGCGGAGATTTACACCGACGACGACCCCGAAAAGGCGCTCGCGGACTACACCGAGGCGATCTCGCGCGAGCAGCCGCCGGAGTCCGACCTGTACAGGGAGCGTGCCGATTGTTACGCCAGAAATAAGGAATACGGAAAGGCGCTCGCCGATTACGAGGAAGCGATCAAGCTCAACCCAGGCGAGGAGAATGCCCGTTACGGAATCGCCCGCACCTACAAGGCGGCCGGCGACATGAAAAAAGCCGAGGAGGAATATGCGGCGATGGAGAAGATGTTTACCGACGAAATCGGGGGTTCGAACAAAGGCGGGGCATACGAGTCGCGCGCGACCTTGTACGCGTATCTCGGGAAAAATGAAAAAGCGATTGCCGATTACAGCGAGGAGATCAAACTGGAGGCGCAATCGGAAAACGCCCTTAGCGAGCGCGGGGCGCTTTACGTGAAGATGGGAGAGAAGGAAAAAGCGATGCAGGATTTCAACGACGCCATCCGGATTGCGCCGGATGAGTCCGACGCGTATTTCAATCGCGCGGGACTTTTCACTTCCTCGGGCGATTACGCGAAGGCGCTCGACGATCTGAAAAAGGCGCTCGACCTTTCCCCCGATTGGACGGATGCGGTGGATGCCGAGGCGCGCATCCGCGCGGGTTGCCCGAAGGCGGAGTTCCGCGACCCTGCAAAGGCGATGGAACTGGCGTTGAAAGCGGGCGAGTATATGAAATGGAAGGATGCGTCCGCGCTCGACACGCTCGCATACGTGGAGGCGGAGGCGGGGAAGTTTGACGACGCGGTGAAACACCAGCAGCAGGCGCTGGAAATCGCGAAAGCCGACATCGAATCCGACAAAAAGACCCTCGACACGATGGCCGCCGCGCTGGAGAGTTACCGCAAGAAGAAGCCTTACGAGGATGCCCACAAATAACCACCGGTCGTTAGCGAACGCCGCGTTATACGCGATGTTACTCCTCGCCGCGATAACCCTCCCCGCTCGCGCGCAGGATGCCCTCGACCGCCTCGATATGCAGGCGCACGCCGCCTATGATGCACAGAATTACGTGGACGCCATCAAGCTCTGGAGCGAGCTCATCAAGCAGGATCCGAAGAATTCCGGGGCTTTCTTCAATCGCGCCACCGCCTACGAGGATAGCAACCAGCCCGACAAGGCCATCGCCGATTTCTCCGAGGCGATCCGCCTCGACCCGGGCGATCCGCAGGCCCACATCCGGCGCGGCCACCTCTACGACGCCGCCGACCGCAAGGACGATGCCGCAGCCGATTACACCGAGGCGGCGCGCATTCACCCCGGCGACGCGGAGGCGCTCGACTGGCTCGCGGATTACCATGCCGGGCGGGGCGAAAACGAGAAGGCCGTGGCCGATTACACGGCGATCATCCAGGCGCACCCGAACGATGCGGCGGGGTATTACGGGCGGGGGACGTTTTACCTCGACCACGAGCGCGATTTTGCCAGCGCGGTCACCGATTTCACGCAGGGCATCAAGCTCATGCCGCGCCCGGATGGTTATTGCGCGCGCGGGCTCGCCTATCTCGGCAAGGGGGATTTTGAAAACGCGCTCGCGGATTG
>DASZPK010000061.1:0-11626 GCA_035550335.1 Chthoniobacteraceae bacterium
TCACACAGGCGACCAAAGCCGCGATCCTCAACGCAAATTACATCGCCAGCCGGCTCGACCGGTATTTCCCGGTGCTCTACAAAGGGAAGCAGGGCCTCGTCGCCCATGAGTGCATCCTCGACCTGCGCCATTGGAAAGGCGTCGGCATCGAGGTCGAGGACGTGGCCAAGCGCCTCATGGACTACGGCTTCCACGCGCCTACCGTTTCCTGGCCCGTGCCCGGCACGGTGATGATCGAGCCGACCGAGAGCGAATCGAAGGAGGAACTCGACCGTTTCTGCGACGCGATGATTTCCATCCACGCCGAGATCAAGGCCGTGGAATCCGGCGCCGCGGACCGACAGAACAACGTCCTCAAAAACGCCCCGCACACTGCCCGGGCCGTCATTTCCGGCGAGTGGGACCGCCCCTATTCGCGTGAGCAGGCCGCTTATCCCGCGCCTTGGACGAAGACCCATAAATTCTGGCCCGCCGTGGGCCGAATCGACAATGTTTACGGCGACCGCAACCTGGTCTGCTCCTGCCCGCCAGTGGAGCAGTATTCCTCATGACATGACAGGAAGCGCTCCGCTTCAAAAAATATGACGACTAAACTCGTCATTTTGAGATATTTTTTATATTGAGAACATTTCCTGCTTAAAGGGCAATGACCTCTGTTTATGAACTATCTTTCGATTCTCTCACCGGCGATGGTGATCAGTGGGGCGTTGTTCGCCTTGTGCGGCCTCCTCGTGCTTGGAGCGATCGTATTTGGTGTGATCGCATTCAACCGGGCGGGAAAAGACCAGCTTGCCAGCCGCAGGGATTTGCAGGACCAGCTTGGGAAAACCGAACAAAAACTCGGCCTCTATATCCGCCAGACGCCGATGGCAGTCATCGAGTGGAACACCAAGCGTGAAATCACCTCCTGGAACCCGGCCGCGGAGAGCCTTTTCGGCTACAACGAAGCGGAGATTTTGGGGAAGAGCTTCGACCTGATTGTCCCCCAGGCAAACCGGAAGCACATAGGCGAACTCTTTGACAAGCTGCTCGCCGAGGAAGGCGGGAACCGCAGCACGAACGAAAACACCACCAAGGACGGCCGCACGATCGTCTGCGAGTGGTTCAATACCCCGATGACCAACAGCAAAGGGGACGTGACCGGCATCTGCTCCTTCTGCCAGGACGTGACCGAGCGCAAAAAAGCGGCTGCGGAAATCGAGAACCTCGCCGCGTTCCCGCGCTTCAATCCCGATGCGATCATGCAATTCAGCGCAGAAGGGACCTTGATTTATTCCAACGACGCCGCGCTCCAGCTCGCGCGCTCGCACGGGAAGACCGACGTGGCCGACATCCTGCCCGTGGACACCACCACGATCGTCCGCCAATGCCTCAACGGGGACAACAGCAAGATCAAGCGCGAGACCACGCTCTCCCGGCGCACGATTTCGTGGGCGTTTTTCCCGATCCCGACGCTCCAGTGCGTGCATTGCTACGCCTCGGAAATCACCGAGCGCCTCAACCTCGAGGCGCAGCTCCGCCAGTCGCAAAAAATGCAATCCGTGGGCCAGCTCGCCGCCGGCATCGCGCACGATTTCAACAATATCCTCACGATCATCCAGGGCCACACCGAGCTCGTCTCCGGCGAGCCGGGCCTGCCGGAATCCGCGAAGGAATCGCTCGACCAGGTGGCTATCGCCGCCCAGCGCGCGGCGAACCTGACGCGGCAATTGCTCACGTTCGGCCGCAAGCAATTCATGCAGGTCGAGATGCTCGACTTGAACGAGGTCATCAAGAGCGTCACGCAGATGCTCCGCCGCGGTCTCGGCGAAAACATCACGCTGCGCTGCAACCTCGCCGCGCGCCTGCCGGCCATCGAGGCCGATTCCACGATGATGGAGCAGGTCATCATGAACCTCTCGCTCAATGCGCGCGACGCCATGGCCGAGGGGGGCTCGCTCATCGTCACGACCAACCCCGTGAAAGTCGGGCGCGATTATGTCGACCACAATCCCGAGGCGCGCGAAGGCGTGTTCGTGTGCCTGACCGTGAGCGACAACGGCTGCGGCATGGACCGCGTCAAGATGGGCAAGATTTTCGAGCCGTTTTTCACCACGAAGGAAGTGGGCAAGGGCACCGGCCTCGGCCTGGCAACGGTGTACGGCATCGTCAAACAGCACAGCGGCTGGATCGAGGTCGAGAGTGAGCTCGGCAAGGGGACGTCGTTCAAGATTTTCATCCCGTGCAGCACCAAGACCGTCACCTCGCAGGCGACCAAGATCACCGGCGCGCAGGTCAAGGGCGGCAAGGAAACCGTGCTCCTCGTCGAGGACGAGCCCGGCGTGCTCTCGCTCGCGCGCGGCATCCTCAAGTCGTACGGCTACAAGGTGCTCGAGGCGCAATCCGGGGTGGAGGCGCTGCGGGTCTGGGCCCAGTACGATACGCGGATCAATCTCCTGCTCACCGACATGGTAATGCCCGGCGGCATGTCGGGCTACGACCTCGCCAAGAAGCTGCGCGGCGAAAAGCAGGATTTAAAGATTATTTATACAAGCGGTTACAGCATGGAGACGCTCGGCCAGGACTTCACGCTCGGCAAGGGGATGCTCTTCCTGAAAAAGCCGTACCAGCCGCAAACGCTCGCGCAAATCGTGCGGGAGTGCCTTGACACCGTCGGTTGAATCCAGTACCGACAGCCGTTTCCAATGTCATGCAGGGAAAGGGGTTCTTAACACGGCTCGGGATTAACGCGGGGATGGTCATCCTTCTCCCGTGCCTGCTTTGCACCCCGCGCCCGGCGGGCGCTGACGACGACCCGCGCATCGCCGACCTCATCAAGCAGGCCGATGCGGACGATGCCCGCGGCGACGCGCGCGACGCCATCGCCAAGCTCGAGGCCGCGGATAAGATCACGCCGAACAATCCCTCCATCATCATCCGGCTTTCCAAGGAATATTCCGATCTCGTGGCGGTTTCAAAACCGGCGTCCGAGGCCGCAAAGATGGCGCAAACCTCGCTCGATTACGCGAAGCGCGCCGTGGCGCTCGATCCCGGCAGCGAGCGGGCGCATCTCGCGCTGGCCGTCGGCTACGGGCGCATGACCGATTTCACCGACAACAAAACGAAGCTCATCTATTCCAAATACATCAAGGAAGAGGCGGAAAAAGCCATCTCCATCGACCCGAATGACGATTACGCCTACCACGTGCTGGGGCGCTGGAATTACGGCATCGCGAGTCTCAGCCCCGTGCTGAAGATCATGGCGAAATTCATCTACGGCGGCCTGCCCGATGCTTCGATGGAAGAGGCCGCGAATTATTTCAAGAAAGCCATCGTGATCGCGCCGCAGCGGATCATCCATCACCTTGAGCTCGCCCGCACCTACACCGCGCTGGGCAAACCCGAACTTGCCGAAAAGGAATGGGAAATCATCCTCACGCTGCACCCGACCAGCGGCGAGGAGGAGGCCGCGCAAAAGGAAGCGCGCGAGATTGTCAGGAAGCAATCGTCGCCGTCTCCTTCGGCCAGCCCCAGCCCGGACAAATCGCGCTGAAACTCAATCCCGCGCCAAAGCTGGCTTGAACAGCAGCGCCAGCCAGCCGGCCAGCAGAGAAAGGCCGCCGATGGGCGTGACGAAGACCAGCCAGAAAATTTTCGTCACGGCGTATAAATACAAACTGCCGCTGAAAAGCACGATGCCGCACAGGAAAAAGATCCACGCCGCTTTCGGCAATGGGCGCAGGGTTGCGAGGAAAAGCAGAACGGCCGAGTGGATCAAATGATATTCCGACGCGGTCTTCCAGGTTTCGGTCGCGTTGTTGTCATTCAGCAATTTCTGGATGCTGTGCGCGCCAAATGCGCCCAGCGCGACCGCAAGGAAGCCGGCGGCCGCGGCGATGCGAAACGCTGTGGTTGATTTCATGCCGCGAAGCTATCAAGCTTCCTTCCCTTCCCGAAACCGAAAAATATGGATTGGACAACCTGGATCCCGCGTGAGCGCGCCACGCTTTGCTTCATCGAGCATGAAGGCAGGCTGCTCCTCATCCGCAAAAAGCGCGGCCTCGGCGGCGGGAAGATCAACGGCCCCGGCGGCAGGCTCGAGCCGGGCGAGACCCCGCTCGAGGGCGCTATCCGCGAAACGCAGGAGGAAGTGTGCGTCACCCCGCGCAACCTCGAAAAACGCGGCGAGTTGCATTTCCAGTTCGTCGACGGCTACAGCCTGTTTTGCACCGTCTTCATCGCGCATGGCTGCGAGGGCACCCCGCGCGAGACCGACGAAGCCGATCCGTTTTGGGCGGACCTTGATGCGATTCCGTACGACGGCATGTGGGAGGACGATCCGTACTGGCTCCCGCTGGTGATCACCGGGAAAAATTTTCGCGGCTATTTCGAGTTCGACGGCGAAAGGCTGCTCAAGCACAGGGTCGATTCCGTCGCGGCGTGGGAGGAAAACGCGCTGGCCGCGGAGTGATCGCATGGGGCGCGCGCTGATCGCAGGTTGCGGTTTTATGGGCGCGGAATTGGCGCGCCAATTGCAAGCTACCGGCTGGGACGTGGCCGGCGTCACGCACACGGCTGAATCGGCCGCAAGCATTTCCAAGCCCGGGCTGCCTGTCGTGGCCTGCGACATCTCCGATGCGGCCGACGTGAAAACGAAGCTGGCCTCGCTGGAAGGAATCGATGCCCTGGTCGATTGCGTTAGCTCCGGTCACGGTGGCGCTGAAGCCTACCGCGCAAATTACCTGCGCGGTGCGCGCAACCTTCTCGACTTCGTGCGCCCCAAAACCTTCCTCTTCACCAGCAGCACCTCCGTCTATGCGCAGACTGACGGCTCGTGGGTCACCGAGGAAAACTCCGCCAAACCCCCGGCGGAAACCGGCCGCATCCTGCGCGAGACCGAGGAACTCATCCTCACACACGGCGGCATCGTGGCGCGGCTGGCAGGGATTTACGGCCCGGGACGCTGGGCGCTCGTGCGAAAATTCCTCGACGGGAGCGCAGTCATCGAGGATGGCGGCGGACGCTGGGTCAACCAAATCCACCGCGATGATGCCGCATCCGCCATCGCCTTCCTGTTAAACAACCGCGCCGCACCGGGCATTTACAACGTCTCGGACGACACTCCCCTCCCCCAGCGCGAGTGCTACGAAATCCTCGCCGCGCATTTCCAGAAACCGCTGCCGCCCGCCGGGAGCGCCGATCCCAATCGCAAACGAGGCGTCACGAACAAGCGCGTAAGCAACGCCAAACTCCGCGCCCTGGGCTGGCAGCCGCGCTTCGGATCGATGCGTGATGCGCTGGTGGACAGCGCGCCGCAGGACCCGTATTGAAAACAACATGACTTCGCACACCTCCTCCTTCGATATTCAAACCCGGGGCAAGGGAACCTACGAGATCACCGCGCAGGTGGAGCGCATCGTGGGCGAGAGCGGAGTAAAAACCGGGACGGCCACGGTCTTCATCCAGCACACGAGCGCGAGCTTGATCATTTTCGAAAACGCGGACCGTTCGGCGCGCGTGGATCTCGAGGAATATTTCGAGCGCCTGGTGCCTGAAGAGAGCGATTACTTCACCCACACCGCCGAAGGCCCGGACGACTCGACCTCGCATATCCGGATGGTTCTCACGCGAACAAGCGAGGTGATCCCGATTGCCAACGGCCAATTGCAACTGGGCACGTGGCAGGGAATTTTCGTTTTCGAACACAGACGCGCACCGCACCGAAGGCGGATCGTCGTGAACGCGACCGGCATGTGAATCCCCCGGCGCACACCCGCAAAAATGGCGGAAACCGGGCCCTTTTCTCATTTCTTTCATAGGGGAAAACCCCTATTTTGCCAGAGTAACGATAAATTTTATCTCTGTAAGGCGAGGCTGGTGAAATATTTAGCACAGAAGATGCTTTTTCTTCATGCCAATGGATGCCCTTTTATCAAATCTCATCCGGTTGGAATCCTACAAGTCCAACAAGGATACACCGACTTCGCTTTCCGTTCTCGTGGCCGACGATGAGATGCGCATGCTGCATCTGCTGAGCGTAACGCTCAAGAGCCTCGGGCACGAAGTCGTGGGCTCCGCCGACAACGGCGCCGACGCGGTGGAACTGGCCGACCGCCACCAGCCGGACCTGATCATTCTCGACCTCGACATGCCGAAGATGGATGGATTTGAAGCTGCGGGAAGGATTTTGGAAAAGGCGAGCGTTCCCATCATCATTAGCACGGGCAAATCGGATGCCGAATCGCTCAACAAAGCGCAGAATCTCGACATCCAGGCTTACCTGGTGAAGCCGTTCAGCAAGGCGCAATTGAATTCGTCGATCTCGGTCGCGCTGTCGCAGCACCAGAAATTGCTTTCCGCGCGGGTGAAAATCGCGGCGCTCACCAATGAGATCGAATTGGTGAAAGCCGTGGACCTCGCCGTCACGCTGCTGATGGAAAAATTTCGCATCGACCGCAAGGAAGCGCTCGAGAAACTCGAAACCGCCGCGCGCGTGAGAAACAATACGCTGGCCGAGGTGGCAAAGGCGATGATCGCCACGCTCTCGCCCGCCTCGCAGAGTACGGAACAGACCACCGCGACCGCGTAACGATTTCCGGCCTTACCGGCCGCCAAGTCTTTCCCGCAAGCCCGAGGCGCGCCGCATCGGGCTCGCGATCGCCGCATTCAACACCGGCTCGCGAAACCACACCTCGACCCGCTCCCGCGCGCGGGTGAGCCCCGTGTAAACGAGTTCCCTCGTGCAGACCGGGTTCGGCACGGGCGGAAGCACGAGTAACACATCGTTATACTCGGAGCCCTGGCTTTGATGGACGGTCATGGCAAAGGCCGGTTCCCATTCGGGCAGCCGCCCCGGGGCGACGGCGCGCACGCCCCCGTGGTCGTCCATGAACCAGGCCATGACCGCGCCCGATTCGGAGGGTAGCAGCATGCCCGTGTCGCCGTTGAAAAGGCGCAGAGCCGGGTCGTTGCGGCGGACCAGGAGGGGCATGCCGCGGACCGGGCGCGTATCCGAAACCAAGCCTTCCTCGCGAAGAAGCGCCTCGATTTTGCGGTTCAAGGCCTCGGCCCCGTAAGGACCGGCGCGCAACGCGCACAGCACGCGAAATTGCTGGAATTTTTTCAACGCCTCGCCGGGATCGCTCTCCTTCAAGCAGGCGGAATAACCCGCGATGACGCGCGGTTTCAACGCCTGCGTCATCTGCGAAAGCGCGGGTGTCGCGGCGGAAACCAGGTCGGGCTGCCTTGGTGCGCCGAGGATTTCGAACGCGCGCGGCATATCGCCATCGCGCACGGCGCTCGACAACGCGAAGATGGCGCTCCGGCTCCCGAACCGGTGATTTTTTTCCAACGTCACAAGGCTCCCCCGCAGCGGCGATCCCTCCGTGGAAGCAGCCGCGGCAATGTCTCCGAGCACATAACCCGGCTCGACGGATGCGAGTTGGTGCGAGTCGCCGAGGAGAATCACGCGCGCCTTTGCGGGGAGCGCATCGAAAAGCTTCGCCATCATCGTGAGCGGGACCATCGAGGCCTCGTCGACGACCATCACATCAACGGGCAACGGATTGCCCGCATGGTAACGCATCGCGGCGGAGCCGGGACGCGCGCCCAGCAACCGGTGGAGCGTGGACGCCGTTTTGGGCAGCCGCTCATTGCCTCCGCGCAAGGTCTCCTCAAGGCGCGCGGCGGCCTTCCCGGTGGGCGCGGCGAGCGCGATGCGAAGCTGGGCGCCGCCGGGCCGCGCGATCATTTGCTCCAGGATTTTCAGCACGGTGGTCGTTTTCCCCGTGCCGGGGCCGCCGGAGATCACTACGAAACGCCGCGCAAGCGCGGTCTCGATGGCGAGCTGTTGCATATCGCCACCCGCCGGTTTCACGGGAGCATTTCCATCGCATCGCCCAAGGATCGCGCACGCCAATGATTCTTCATATTCCCAATAGCGCCGCAGGTAGAGGCGTCCCGCGGGATCGAGCACAAGGGGACGGTCATCGCCGGGGGCGCCCACCGCGCGGTTTTTTTTCAGCGCGGCCAGCAAGGCTTCCGTCGGGGGCCACGGGAAATCATTCTCCGTCCCGAAATCCGCGGGGCCGTCTCCTAGATCGAGACAGATATGGCCGAGCCGCAGGTTACGGCTCAATGCAGCCGCGATCATCCCGGCCTGTTCGGAACCGCCAAAGCTCGCGAGCCATTTCGCAAAATGCCGGTCGATATCGGCAAATTCACGCTGGCCGGGCAACACGGGCAGTTTCATCGCAGTCCCCCTGTCAAGGTTTGGCGCAAGTCCGCGACGAGCGCGGCGGATGGACGGTCCCGGAAAACGCCGCGGCCGGGCGCGGAGGAATCGACGCCTCGTAAAAAGATGTAAAACACCCCGTCGAAATGCTTTTCATAATCGTATCCGGGGATCCTCCGCCGCAGGAACAAATCGGCGGCCACGGTATAAAGATGGTATTGCAGGAAATAATAGTGCCGCAGGATGTTGGCGCGCAGCCCCGGCTGGTCGTAATTCGCGGGCGAGTTGCCGAGCCAGTTCGACTTCCAATCGACGATGTAATAGCGCCCGCCGGCCCGGAACATCAGGTCGATGAAGCCCCGCATGAATCCCTCGGCGGGGCGGAAGTTCAATCGCCCGAGACGCTCGGAAAATTCCGGCTGCAACCCGTGTCTCGCAAACGCCGCGCGCAATTGCGCGGGATTTACCGGCGCTATCGGGAACGAAAATTCCGCCTCGGAAATCCGTTCGCGCATCGTAACGCGCTCCAGTTTCAAATCGGCATCGAGCGGAGCCGCGAGAAGATTTCGCACCTGCGCGGAAACCACGTCGGCATGAACAGCCCCGAATTCGTGCGAAACCAGTTTATCGGCGACCAGCGGGGCAATCGTGTCCGGCGCGCGAAAGTCGAGGTGTTGCAGCAAGTCGTGCCAGAAAAGCCCGGTGCGCACCCCTTGGTCGAAACGCGCAAGCGCGGCAAAAGTCGCGTTGGTGGATTCCGGCTCCGGGGTCTCCACCAGATCCATCTCCTCCTCGTCATCGATCTCCGTCAACGACGAGAAGCTCGCGATCATGCGGGTCTGCGGAATGGAACCACGGAAGGTTCTTGCACGGAGCGCGCTTCCCGAAGCAGGAACAGGAGGCTCGACCGTAACCGCCGTGTCGGCTGCGGAATCGATGACCGTGAAGCCGATGTCGCCACCCGAATGTTCCGCGAGCATTTCCAGCCTGCTTCGCTCCGGCGGTATTCCTATGACACGGGCAAGCGGCGAATTCTCAAAAACGTCGATGTCGCCCGCGTAGATGTAGCAAAGATTTTGCGCGCGCGTGACAGCGACATACATCATGCGCAACGATTCGTCGAATCGCTCCCTGTCCGCCGCAAGCTCGTGACCGGGCGCCTCATCCGCATCGCGCAGTTCGAGTGTGATCCGCCCTTGCGCCCCGGGATCGTGAAATAAAATCCCGTCCCGTTCCTGTCTTTCGCGGGGGTTCCAGAGCGACGGGCAGAATACCACCGGAAACTCGAGCCCCTTGCTTTTATGGATCGTTGCGATGAGCACGCCGTCGTCATCGCTTTCGAGCCGCAACTGGTGCTCGTCGGGCACCTGGCCGGGGCGCGCCTGCTCTGCAATCCATGTCACGAGTCCCTCGGGCGTGAGCTTCCGTTCGACGCCCGCCTCGTGCAGCAATTCCGCGAGATGCAGGAAATTCGCGAGCTTGCGTTCGCCCCCGCGCAGAGCGACGAGCCGCTCGCGCACCTCTTCTTTCAGCAGCACATTGCGGAACATCGCCATGAAACCCGACCCCTCCCAGTGCCCGCGCCATACGAGAAATTCCTCCAGTCTTTTCTGCCGCTGCACACCTTCAATTTCCTCAGGCCCGATGTCCCCCGCCTCCCGCCGGATCAACGGCGTGGTGAGCGCGGCATTCAGGAAATGCCCGCGCCCCGGCTCGAGCACGCCTTCCAGGAAAATCCGCATCTCGCGCGCCTCGGGGGTTTTGAAAACACTCCGTTCCGTTTGTAAAACACTCTTGATCCCCCGCAGCCGCATCAATTCCTGTAACTTCACAGCCTCCCTGTTGGTGGGCACGAGCACCGCCATGTCGCCAAATTCCAATGCGCGATCGCCGAGTTTCACGCGCGCGGCCTTGAGGCGCGCGATATCCGCGACCACCGCCTGCTGGATGCGCAGTTCCGCCTCGTTCCTGTTGATGCCGCCGCCCCCGGCATCGCCGGGCAAATAACGGAAACGCAGGCGCGACGGGCCATCCACATTCGAGATCGCGCGAAACTCCCTGCGCGGCTTCGACGGGGAATGGACCTCGTGGTAATTGATTTCCTCGCCGAGGGAGGGATGTCCCCTGAAAAGCAAATTAACAGCGTTTAGCAGTTGTTTTTCAGAGCGCCAGTTAGTATCGAGCGTGAATCCGCGCGCGGCCTCCCTCGCCGCCTCCCGGTAGGTGAACACATCCGCGCCGCGGAAGCTGTAAATGGCCTGGCGCGGATCGCCGATGAGGTAAAGGTAATGCTCCTCGCCGCCGAATATCTTGTGGAAGATTTCGTACTGGATCGGGTCGGTATCCTGGAATTCGTCGATCAAGCCGGCGCGATACCTGGCGCCCAATATCGCGGCAAACGACGCGCCGCCCGGCCCGGCGAGCGCATCCCGCACGCGCGTGAGCAGGTCGTCGTACATCACCACGTTGAGCCGTTCCTTGCGCAACGGCATTTCGCGCCGGGCGAAATCGACGAACTCATGCGCCAGTTGGTTGAAAAACCCGGCGGCAAGCCTGGAGAACTCCTCGCACAGGTCGAACATCCGGTGTGAGGGAGGCAGTTTGTCCTTCAGGAGTTTGTCCGCGATTTGCGAGTTGCACAGCCGCAGGATGACGCCCAGCGATTCCGGCGACGCGTCGCGCCCTTCCGCGGAAAGTTCCTTGAGCAGCATTTGCAGCATTTTCGAAACGGTCTCCGGCTTGAACGCCGCCTGGGCGCGGGAAAGGGACTTGTGCGTCGTGAGGATTTCCACGACCGACGTCCCGCTGCGCCCCCACTCCGAAAGAATTTCGTCGAGCTTCTTTTCAAGGCGTTTGCCAATGGCTTCGCTGCTATCAGGCCCGGCGGGGGGAAAAATCCGGAGCCCGGGATGGTCACGCATGCAATTGAGCAATCGCGCCCAGCCCCGGTACGATTTTTTGGAGGCCAGCGCGAGGCGGGAGAGCAGCGGCGGCGCGGTGTAAAATCGCTGCCGCCAGAAATCGCGCGCGATCTCGTCCACGAGCGGGGCGGCATCGGCGCGCAATTCCATGTCGAAGAGCGCGCCCGCCTCGAAGGCGCTCTCGCCCAGCACGCGCTGGCAGAAACCGTGGATGGTGAAAATCTGCGCCTCGTCAAAATTCTGCACTGCATCGTCCAGCGCGCTGATGCCTTTCGCGAGCGATTCGGCGGGGGCGTTTTTCAAAAACCCGGCGGTGATTTCGTCCGCGGATTTCTTGTTTCGCAGGTCCTCGAGCGCATCGCGCAGGCGTTTGCGCACGCGGTCGCGGAGTTCCGCCGTGGCGGCGACCGTGTAGGTGACAGCGAGGATCTGCCCGATGCCCAGCCCCTCCTCGAGCACGAGCCGCAGGATGAGGCCCGCTATCGTGAATGTC
>DASZPK010000062.1:0-10586 GCA_035550335.1 Chthoniobacteraceae bacterium
CCATTCGCAGTCAGCACCAGCGGACCGCCGAAAGCCGCGAAGCCGCCGCCGGACCACGTGGAGACATTGCCCGCCGCTGTCGTGCCAAGGGTGAAGTTGTAATTGGTCGAGCCGCTCAACACCGGTTGCCAGACGCCGCCATTGACCGGGGACGTGGGGCCGGCAAGCAATGCGATGGGAGAGCTGTTCCCCAGCATATTGGAAGTTTGCAACACTGCGCCGTTTCCGATTGCGGTGGATCCCGTGTAGGTGAGTGCCCCGGAAAGAATTTCCATCGAGGTACCGGTTACGATCAGTGAGATGTTGTTCTGGTTGGTACCCGCGCCGCCCACATTCCCAGTAAAGGTATAAGTCGACCCGGGTACGGCGCCGATATTCAGCGTCAGGACTGATACGGTCGTGGTGCCGCCGACGATGCTCGATATTCCCGAGCCGATGCTGGCAATGCTCCCGACGGACTCGTTCCCAACAAGAACGAGTTGGCCGCTGTCGTTGCTGTTGTCGCCGAAGGTGAGGATCGTGCCCGCTGGCAGCGCGCCCGCGACGTTGGCCTTGACCACGCCGTTGCCGATGGTCGTGGAACCGGTGTAGTTGTTTGCCGCGCCCAACACCAGCGTGCCGCTGCCGGTCTTGTTCATGCCGGCGCCCGAACCGGTCAGCACCGAGGAGATGGTATCGAGGCCGGTCGAAACCGCGATGGGAGTCGCGGTCCCTTGCAGGGCGATGGTGCCGCCGCTGATGGTGTAACCGTTCGTGGAATTGAAGGTAATGCCGGCGAGCGTGACGGTGGTGCCGGTCAGGCTCACGGTGGAGACGCCTGCCTGGCCCGCGACGTCATTGAAAGTCGCCGTGTCGCCGATGCTTGCCGCGCCCGCGAGGCCGGGCGCGCCTGCCCCGTTGAGATCGGCCGCCTGGGTGTCTCCCCAGTTGCCATTGGTGATCCACGAGCCGCCGGTCGCGGAAGTCCACGATGCCTTGCCGGAGAAAACCTGCGCGGTGTAACCTACGCCCACGTTGATCGGCGATTCTCCGGCCAGCCCCTCGCCGGTGGTCGTCAGCGTCACAGTCCCGCTCTGGAGGCCGATCGAGCCGAATGCCCCGGTGACCGTGCGGATGTCTGTCAAACTTCCGTTAAACGTGCCGGAAGGGTTGCCGCCGGTAACGGTGAGCCCGTTGGCGCCGCTGTCAACGCCGCCGTCGGCCACCGTGACGCGCGTGGCCTGGTTGTCCGGTGCGGTCGAGGAAAGGGTCGTGGAGGCGGATCCGGTCAAGCCCACATGAATGCTGCCAATCGTGGCTCCAGTTGCGGAAACCTGCCGGTTGCCCAACACGTCGAGCGTGCCGGTTGCCGTGGCAGAGGTGGGTGATGCGGCGGTGTCGCTGACCGTGACTTTGTAGTTCTGCAAACCGAGGACCGTCCCGGAGTTGCCAATTGTACCGCCGAAAATGGTCACCGCACCCGTGCCGGTTGTGAAGACGCCTCCATTCGGCGAGAAGCCGCCCACCGCGAGATTACCGCCGCCATCGGAGAGCGTCGCGTTGAGCGGTTGCACGCCCGTGTTGCCAACCGAACCGGAAATGGCGATGTTCAACGTATTGGTCATCACGCGCGTGCCATTGGCCGGGGAGGTAATCGTGATGTTTGGAATCGCGCTGTTGGCCGGCGTGATTCCCAAAAGGATGGAGTTCCCGCTGACGAAGACGGTGTAATGCGGATCGTTGGTGGCGAGGGAATTTCCATTCAGGTCCTCGAGCGTGACGCCGGTGAGCGACGGGGCGGAGGTGCCGGTGATGAGCGTATATGTGCCGGACGCGGAAAGCCCGCCGGTGACCTCGAGAATGGCGCCGGAGTTGAATGTGAGATTGCCGCCGGTGATGTTGAGGAAGTCGCTGGAGCCGCCGAGGATGTTAAAGGCCGCGATGCCGCTGCTGTTCACGGTGAGGCCGTTGGTGAGCGTGAGCGTGCCGGGAGCGGACGCCGTGCCTGGCATGAGCTCGCCGCCGCTCTTGACCGTGACCGCACCGTTGACCGTGCCGCCGGTGCCCGAGAGGATGCCTCCGTTGACATTCACCAGCGACCCGGCGCCGAGCGAACCGTAGATATTGAGGAGGCCGCCATTGATATTGGTCGCGCCCGTGTAAGTATTGGCGCCGCGAAGGGTCAATGTGCCCGAGGCGAGGGTGAATCCCAGCGAGGCGCTGCCAGCGCCGTCGGCAAGGATGCCCGCATAGGTGCTCGATCCCGACTGGCTCACGGTGAGCGTGCCCGAGGTCGAGCCGTTGGCGTTCTGGATCACCGGGGAGCCCGGCGTCGCGTTCGTGGACAATGTCGAGATCGTCACGCTTTTGCCATTGAGGTCGAGTGTGCCGCTCGAACCCGCGCCGAAGCTCACCGAATCGGGCGTGGTGGAATTGAGCGCGCCAACATTGTTTAACACCACGATGGCGCTGCCGTTGATGGTCAGCCCGTTGGTGAACGTGTCATTGCCGCCGAGGATCAACTCGCCCGAACCCGAAACAGCAAGCGCATGCGCGCCGCTAATGGTGCCCGTGACGGTCAGCGGCGAAGTCGGCGACGCGTTGAGCGTCCATGTCTGGTTTCCGCCGAGCGCGACGTTGGTGCTGATCGTGTCCGCTCCCGCGCCGGCCCCCGTCGTGAGGCCGTTGCCGGCGGTGTTGCCGCTCACGCCCGCGGCATTGATCGTCAGCGTCAGGTTGGCGCCGCCGACGGTGATTGCCGAGCCGGTGCTCACAGTTGCGTCGGTGCCTGTGAAGTTGAGGCTCTCGATGGTGGTGCTTGCGCCGATGTTGGTGTTCAGGTTCGAGCCGGAGTCGGCCATCAAAAAGACATTCGTGACCGAGCCGGGCGACTGGTGGGTATCCATGCCGCCGCTTTGCGCGGTGAGCCAGTTGCTGTTGTTAGCCACGCCGCCGGTGAACGTGATCCACGTCCCATTTCCGCCGCTCCCCTGCGAGCCCCCCCAATAGGCATTGAGCGGGGTTGGATTCGCGCCACCCACGGTCACTTGGAGAAGCGAACCGCTGGTGACTATGAGGCCGAACGAGGTGAAGCCGCCAAGATTTCCGGTGGTGGTGTTCAATGTAAATTCGGACGCGGCCAGCGTGGTGGCTTGCGCATTGATGAGCGTGTAAGTGCCGGAGGTCGTGAGGCCGCCGATGCCGTTCAGGTTTACAATCACACCCCCTGTGCCGATGCTGGCCTTGAGGCCGCTGCCGAGGACAATCGAATCGGCGGAGTTGTTCCCGACGTCCATGTCCAGAATGGTGGCAGCCGCCGCGGATTGTCCCATGGTGAGCACGGTCGCCCCAGCGGTCGTGCTGTTGATGAATAAGGTGTTGATCGAGGCGTCCTCGAGATTTAAGGCACCCTGCGTGGTGGTGGTTCCGTTGCCGCCCTTGATGGTGAGGGTCGCCGCGCCCGCGCTGCCGATGGTGTAGTTGCCGGTGATCTGCAACGTGGAATTTCCCGATGTGCCGCTGATCGGCGTCGTGCCGGATGCAATCTGGACCGTGACGCCCGAGGCGGCGAGCGTGCCCGAGATCGAGCCGTTGGCCGTTCCCGAGGTGAGGTCCAATGTCCCGCTCCCCTGGTAAATGAGACCGAGCGCGTTGGTGGTGGCGTTGGTCATGCCGAATGTCGACGCCAGCAGGATGTTACCCGTGCCGGACCAGACGAGCGTTCTGCCGCCGGTGGTGTTCGATGTGAAGCCGCCGTTAAACGTTGTCAACGCGGCGTCAAACGCCCATCCCGCACCCTGCCCGCCCGAGGGGGTCGCGGTTATCAGACCGCCAAAGGTCACATTCCCGATGCCGTTTGTGAAAATGTTGTTCGTCGCCTCGGAAAACGTGATGTTGTCGTTTATCGTCTGCACGCTCGTGCCATTGTTGATTACGGAACCGGTGAGAATAATCGTAGTGCCTGAAACCGTGTACGCGGGAGCCCCGGAATCGAATAGAAAACCGCTGAGGGAAAGTCCGGTGATGTTGTCGAAGGAGTTGGGCGCCCCGGCCCCTGCTGTACCAAATTCGACAACGCCCCCGGCAGGCGCGCCGCCGCTCCAGTTGCCTGCGGTATTCCAGAGAAAAGTGCCACCGGTGGAGGTGACCCCCAGCCAGGTATCCGCCGCGCGCAGTTCCCCTCCTGCCACAGCGAAAAGTAAAAAGATCCCTATTACCTTCCAACACGCCCTAGTGAAAAACATTTTGGGGTTAGAGAGGTTTAAACCAGTAGTTGAGAAGGGATTCGTCATTTTATTTCCAGCCTTTAACGCCAACAAAAGCAAAGCGTTGCGACCATTTTGTAAGATTTCCGCAACTCGCTGCATAGTTAATAGTCGCAAATTTTTCCACCCCCGCAATATATTTTTATCAATCTTTGGAAAAAATCCGGCCTCTGTCTGCAAAAGAAAATCCGTCCAATAGAGACGCCTCTTGAACTTGCTTCTTGTATGGAGGTGTTAAATTTGAAAACCTCACCCCCCTCCATGAAATTAGCCTCTCTACTTTTCTGCTTCGTGCTCCTGCTTCCGAACCTTTCGTTCGCCGATACGGAGGACATCACGTTGAACGATGGCACCGAATTGAAGAACGCCATCGTGACTCGCGTGGAAAAGGATGGCATGATGATCCAGACCGACGACGGGGTGCAAAAATACCCGATGAACCTCATTCCAAAGGAGGTGCAACTGGTCCATCCCTACATTCCGCCGGCCACGCCCACCCCGCTCCCCACGCCCGCACCTCCCACGCCGGTCGAGACGCCCAAGCCTGTGCCGAGCGCTTCGGTCGCGCCGTCCGCGGAGAATACAGGCGCCGCATCCGGGCATTCCGTTTCCATGACCGATTCGTGCGCGCCATTCATCCGGGCCACGGTGGCGGGGATCATCATCGCCTTGGTTTCGCTCGTGGCTGCCTGGTTCATCCTGGCCCGCCTGATCGCGGCTTGGGGGCGGCGCGAGAGGCAACAGGAAATCGATTCCGCCAATGCCCTGCAATTCAACACCGCTTACACCGATTTCTTCGCGATTTGGAAACTCTGGAGCCACTATCTCGACCATGGTGAAAACGAGCTGCCCGACCATGGCGAATATGAAATCCCGCACGCCTCGCGCTGGGAATTGCTGACCCGCACTTATATTGCCGAGGGGACCATCGACGCGCTTTTCCTGAAGCTCGCCTCGGCGCGCAAGCTTTCGCCCGCCACCGTGGAAATGCTCGGGCGTTTCCGCCAGGGGTTCCATACGCTCGGGGTCGCCATCAAGACCAACAAGCCGATGCCCTGGAAGGACCCCGAGCATCCGGATTACCTCGTGTTCAAGCGGCTCGCTTCCAGCGTCGCCGCATTGATCGCCGGGGAAAACCTCGGGACGCAGGCGGCCGATGTGCGTGCAGATGCGTTCCGGCAAATCACCTCCGGAAGATGGGAACGCTCGTGGAGCTCGGAGAGCGCGCATTAATTTCCGCCTCGACAAATCGCGGGGTGTGCTATTTTACGTCCACCCATCATGACCACCGCGACCACGATCGACCCGACCATCACGATGCAGGAATTGCTCCAGGCGTTTCCCGGGGCGCAACGCGCGCTGTTCCGCAAATACCATATCGGCGGGTGCAGCAGTTGCGGCTTCCGCCCGGATGAAACGCTGGCGCAGGTCTGCGAACGCAATGAGCGCCTCCCGGTGAACGAGGTCATCGACCATATCCAAGCGAGCCATGAGGCGGATTTGAAAATGCAGATCGCTCCCGCGGAACTCGAAGCGAAATTGAAAAACGGCGAGCCGGTGCGGCTGGTCGATGTCCGCACGCGCGAGGAATATGAAGCGGTGCACATCGAGGGCTCGGTGCTGCTCTCGCAGGATTTGATGCAGGAAGGCCTCATGAAATGGGACCGCACCGTGCCGCTCGTGCTCATCGATCACCTCGGCACGCGCAGCCTCGACGCGGCGGCGTATTTTTCCGGGCACGGTTTTGAAAAAGCGAAGGCGCTGCGCGGCGGCATCGATGCCTGGAGCCGCGATGTGGACGCCAGCCTGCCGCGTTATCACCTGGAGTAACCCATGTCCGACATCCAAAAGCGAATCGAGGAAGCCATCCGCAACCCGAAAAATCTCGGCGAAATGCAGGACTCCGACGCCGTGGGCACGGTGGGCAGCGCCGATTGCGGCGACATGCTGCGCATGTGGGTGAAGTTCAAGGAGCAGGACGGCAAAAAAGTGATCGACCGCGCGACATTCCAGACTTTCGGTTGTGAAACAGCCATCGCCGTGGCAAGCGTCGCCACGGAATTAATCGCGGGCAAGACCGTGGAGGAGGCGTTGTCGCTTTCCGGCGAGGAGCTTTCCGCGCCGCTCGGCGCACTGCCGCCGATGAAAATCCATTGCGCGCAGATGGTGGAGGGGGCGCTCAAATCCGCGCTCGCGCCGCAGGACAAAAACGCGGCTGCACCCGTTGCGCCCGCGCCGCAATCCCCCACCCTCTTCGACCAAATGACCGCCCCGCAGCACCAGGAGCGCAAGGTCAAGGTTGTGCTCGATACGAAAAGGATTGTTTAAACATGCGAGAGAACACCGAATTCAAATTGACCCGCGATTGCGAGGCGATCCAGATTCCCAGCGGCGAGAAAATCACGCTCCCCGCCGGCACGCAGGGCGCAATCACACAATCGCTCGGCGGCAGCTACACCGTGGCGACGCCCACCGGCCTCGCGCGCATCCTGGGCACGGATGCCGACGCGCTTGGCCTCGAGGTTTCAACGCCGGCAGCCGCGGAACATTCCGGTGAGTTGGATGAAAAAGCCGTGTGGGACCAACTGAAGACGTGTTACGACCCGGAAATCCCGGTGACCATCGTGGATCTCGGCTTGGTTTATGATTGCAGTATCACGCGCGACGACGGCGGCGCGAAGGTCAATGTGAAGATGACCCTCACGGCCCCCGGCTGCGGCATGGGCCCGACGATCTGCGCCGAGGCTCGCAGCAAAATTCTTTCCATCCCCGGCGTGACCGATGCCGAGGTCGACCTCGTTTGGGATCCCGTTTGGAATCAAGGGATGATCAGCGAGACGGGCCGGATGCAACTGGGGTTGGTCTGACGTCGCACACGCGCATTGTAGCGTCCGCTGTCTCAGCGGAGACGTTGGACGCCGCCAGGAAACTCGCAGCGACCCGCTGTTCCTGCGCTGAGGACAGCACACGCTACATAGTTCGCAGACACGATCTTTTCCAACTTGATTCGGCATTGAGCGAATCGCCTCGATGTTGCATAGTAAAACGTTCAATGAAAAAGCAGCAGTCTCATTTTGATTCCATCGAGGAGGTCCTCGCCGACATCGCGAAGGGACGCATGGTGATCGTGACCGACGACTCCGACCGCGAGAACGAGGGCGACCTCGTCATGGCCGCCGAAAAGATCACGCCCAAGGCCGTGAATTTCATGGCGATGCATGCGCGCGGGTTGATCTGCGCGCCCATTACGGAACAGCGCGCCGAGCAGCTCGGCCTCCAGCGCATGGTCGCGCACAACCGCGAGAACCAGAAAACCGATTTCACCGTCTCCGTGGACGCGACGCACGGAATTACTACCGGCATCAGCGCCGCCGACCGCGCTGCAACCATCCGCGTGCTGGTCCAGCCGGATGCGACCCCGCATGATCTCGTGCAGCCGGGACACGTCTTCCCGTTGCAGGCGAAATCCGGCGGCGTGCTGCGCCGGGCGGGACACACGGAAGCCGCGGTCGATCTCGCCCGCCTCGCGGGACTCCAGCCCGCCGGGGTGATTTGCGAGATCATGCACGACGATGGTTCGATGGCGCGCCTGCCCGAGTTGCTGAAATACAAAAAAAAGCACGGGCTGAAAATCTGCACGATCCGCGATTTGATCGCCTATCGCCGGCAGCGCGAGAAGCTGGTCGTGAGCGAGCAGGTCATCAAGATGCCGACCGACTACGGCGACTTCGACCTGCACATGTATCGCTCGGTGGTGGACGGCGCGCATCACCTCGCATTGGTGAAGGGGAAAATTTCCAAAAACAAGGCGACGCTCGTGCGCGTCCACAGCGAATGCCTCACAGGCGACATCTTCGGCTCGATGCGGTGCGATTGCGGAAACCAGTTGCACGCCGCGCTGCGTGAGATCGACCGGGCGGGCAACGGCGTGCTCGTTTACATGCGCCAGCACGAGGGGCGCGGCATCGGCCTCCCCGCAAAAATTCACGCCTACAAACTCCAGGAGCAGGGTCTCGACACCGTGGAGGCAAACGAGAAACTCGGCTTCCCGCCGGAGCTGCGCGAATACGGCATCGGCGCGCAGATCCTCGTGGACCTCGGTGTGCGGAAGATGCGTTTCCTCACGAACAATCCGAAAAAGGTGGTGGGCCTCGAGGGCTACGGATTGGAGATCGTGGAAGTGGTGCCGCTTAAGGCGAAGCCGAATCCGTTCAACGCAAAATACCTGGAGACGAAGCGCAAAAAAATGGGGCACTTGCTCTAAGATACTGGTTGCGCGCACTCTGTTTCGCGCCTTAACTGTCCGCTTCGATGTCCGAATCATTTCCAGAACGTCCGCCGCACAACACGCGCAAGGCGCGCTTTGCCATCGTGGCGAGCCAGTATAACAGTGTTTTCGTGAACGCGATGGTGGCGCACGCAAAAGCGGAGCTTGCGGAAATTTACCCGAATGCGGAAGTCGCGGTTTACGAGGTGCCGGGGGCGTTCGAGATCCCGGTCGTCGTGCAGGAGGTTTCCGGGAGTCCGATCGATGCCGTGATTGCTTTAGGTGTGATCATCCGCGGCGCAACCATGCACGCGGACTTGATCGGGCGCGCGGTAACGGATGCGCTCCAGCAAATCGCCCTCAAAAATCGGACGCCGGTGATTCATGAGGTGCTTCTCGTCGGGAACGAGGAGCAGGCGCGCCAGCGCTGCGTCGAGGAAAAAATGAACCGCGGCACCGAGGCCGCGCGCTCCGCCGCACGCATGGCGGAAGTAATGAACGGCTTGCAAGGCGGGGATTGATTTTATGGGTAAACGCAGAGAGGGCCGCGAGGCGGCAGTCCAGTTATTGTTCCAGCACGACCTGAACGCAGGAGTGGATGCGGAAAAGGGGGAGGCATTCTGGGACCTCCGGCCCGCCACGAAAAACGTGCGTGATTTCAGCGAGGAGTTGGTCAAGGGCGTGCTTGCGAACCAAGCCGCGATCGACGAGCGCATCCGCAAATACGCGGCGAATTACGAACTCCACCGGATCGCCGTGGTGGACCGCAACATCCTGCGCGTGGCCATTTACGAGATGCTCTTTTGCAACGATGTGCCGCCGGTGGTTTCCATCAACGAGGCCATCGAAATCGCGAAGCGCTACGGCACCGAGGAATCGGGGCGGTTCGTAAACGGCATCCTCGACCGCGTGAGGCACGACCTCACCCGCCCCGCGCGCACGACCAACTAGTCTCCGTCCATGCCCATCGGATTTTTCAAATCGATCATCCAGAAATTCACCGGCAAACCGGTCGATTGGGACGAGCTCGAGGAGACACTCATCCGCGCCGATCTCGGCGTGCCGATGACGATGAAAATCATCGAGGCACTCCGCGCGCGCGGGCGCGAGATTACCGCGAACGATGTAGTCGAAGTTGCGCGCGAGGAGGTGCTGAGAATCCTGCCCTTGGACAATCCTTCGATGCGTCCCCTCCCCGCGAAGCCGAAGGTCATTCTTGTGGTCGGCGTGAACGGCACGGGCAAGACCACCTCGACCGCGAAGCTGGCGAACCTGCTGAAATCGAAGCGCCATTCGGTGATGCTCGCCGCCGCCGATACCTTCCGCGCCGCCGCCATCGAGCAGCTCGGCGTCTGGGCCGAGCGCATCGGCGTGGAAATGATCCGTGGACAATACAACGGTGATCCCGCCTCGCTCTGCTACGACGCCTACGTCGCCGCCGACAAAAAGAACATCGAGTTCCTCATCTGCGACACCGCCGGCCGCCTGCACACGCGCAGCAACCTGATGCAGGAGTTAAACAAAATAAAACGCACCCTGGCGAAACACGACGACAAGGCGCCTCACGAGTCGCTGCTGGTCGTCGATGCCACCACCGGCAGCAACGCCCTCTCGCAGGCGAAGGAATTCCACCAGGCGGTCGGCCTCACCGGGTTGATCGTCACCAAGCTCGACGGCAGCGGCAAAGGCGGCGTGGTGGTTTCTATCCAGAACGAACTCGGCATCCCGACGCGTTTCATTGGCACCGGCGAAAAAATCGACCAGATCGCACCCTTCGATGCGCGGAATTTCGTCGAGCAGATGCTGTGAGAGCGAATTGATATCAGCAGCGAATTACGCTTCGTAACTTCCACAGCGCGTACAAAAACACGCTTGTCATCCTGAGCGGAGCGCAGCGAAGTCGAAGGACCTCGCATAAGTACACAATTCGTGACACACGGCAACCGCCCGGAGGTGTTTTGTTATTTCAAGCGTCGGGAGCACGCCCGTCTCGATGATGGGAGATCGTTCGACTTCGCTGCGCTCCGCTCACGATGACAAACGCGCGCCCGTCCGCGCATGTTCAATTACAGTGC
>DASZPK010000063.1:0-3742 GCA_035550335.1 Chthoniobacteraceae bacterium
GGCGTTGCGCGAATTGCTGCCGGGGGAGAATATTTTTTACATCGGCGATACGGCGCGCGTGCCTTATGGCGGCAAGAGCCGGCAGACGATTGAGCGTTACGCCGTGGAGATCACGGGGTTGCTGCTCGCGGAGAATGCGAAGATGATTGTGGTGGCGTGCAACTCCGCGTCGGCGCTGGCGATTCCGCGGCTCGAGGAAATTTTGAAGGTGCCGGTCATCGGCGTCATCGCGCCGGGGGCGAAGGCGGCGGTGGAGGCCACACGCAACGGGCGGATCGGCGTCATCGGCACGCGGGCCACGGTTTATAGCGGGGCGTATGAGCGTGCGATCCATGAACTGAATCCCAAGGCGCGTGTGGTGAGCCGCCCGTGCCCGATGCTGGTGCCGCTCATCGAGGAGGGGTGGCTGGATGATGCGATCACGGCGCAGGTCATCGCGCGTTACCTCGACGAGACTGTGGTGGAGAGGATCGACACCCTCGTGCTCGGCTGTACGCATTACCCGCTCATTGCCGATGCCATCAAGAAATTCGCGGGGCCGAAAATCCGGCTCGTCGATTCCGCGCGCAACTGCGCCATCGCGGTCAAAGCGCTCTTAAAGAAGGAAAAAATCGCCGCACCGATAACTAACACCGGCTGGCTCCAGGTCGCGCTCACCGACAAGAGCGATGGATTTTTGCGCATCGCCGAGCAGGCGCTCGGTTTGCAGATTGGTGACGTAAGGTTGCTTTCCGTGCAGAACGTCGCGCAGGCTTAGCAGATTGGAAAGGGAAAGCGGAATCGCGCGCGTCCACGCGCTGGTTTCCGGCGTTATCTCATTGCGCGCGCACCGCGCTCAGCACTGCCTGTGCAGCCACTGCTTCGCCTCATCCATGTTGCGGAACGGGTGGATTTTGCAAACATCATCCATCAGCGTCCCCAGCATGCGGAACATGCCATAGGTCAGGTCGTCGGACACCACCACCGCCGTGGGACCGAGGCGGGATTTGCTCGCAAGATTCTTGAGGAACTCGATGAACCGGCGCACTTCGTCGGAAGAGAACGCCGCCGTGGCCTCCCGCGCATCGAACAACTCCGGGTACACCTGCCCCTGGTCGCGCACCTCGCAGGTCATGTGGTCCACGAGGTCCTTGTAAGTGATCGGGCCGGAGACATGGGTGTACATGCACCCCTTTTCGTGGTCGATTTCGTACGAAAAGCCCATGGCGCATGCTAGCGGTCTCTCCCCGTGCGAGGCAAGCAAATCCCGGAATGTGTTAACCTTGATTTAAACAAAGGGTCACGAGAACCAGATGAAGATTTTTTGTTTTCTCTGTGTGTCTCCGTGTTCTATGTGCCTCCGCGTTTAAGACCGGGCTTTTTTTCTTGCAAAAAAATTCCGCGGCAACAAGGAGCGCGCGGTATGGCTAAAAGAAAACGTCCGGGGAAGGCAGAGGTGATTGCGGCGGTGAAGGCAGCGGTGGGTGCATCGGGAGGGAAACCGATGGGGATGCGGAAGTTTCTGGCGATCTCGGGGATGAAGTCCAATGATGTGTATGATTTGTTTTTCTCGTGGAGAAAGGCGCTGCGGGCGGCTGGATACGATGTGCCGCTGTATCATCGCCGCATCGAAGATGACGCCCTGCTTGCGGATTGGGCTGCGCTGGTCCGCAAGCTCAGGCGTCCCCCGACGCGGAATGAATACCGGAAGTACGGGAAATACGGGCTGCAAACGCTTGTGCACCACTTCCGTGGGTTGATCCTGGTGCAGCATGCCTTTCGCGGCTTTGTTGAGCGGCATCCTGAATGGAAGGATGTGCTCGCGCTGCTACCTGAGACGCCGCCCAAGTTCCGGCCCCGGCAAATGCAAGCCAGGCCGGGGAGCTACCGGGCGAAACGAAATGCCTCCGTGGTTTCGAATGGGCGTCCGATCTGCGGCGAGTTGCTGGGGATCGAGGGGATGCAAAATGCGCCGATGAACGAGGTGGGGGTCGTTTTCCTGTTTGCGATCCTCGCGGGGCGGCTCGGGTTTCATGCGGAATCGTTGCAGCAGGGGTTTCCCGATTGCGAGGCGCGGCGATGGCTGGCGCCGGGTACTTACCAGAGCGTGAGGATTGAGTTTGAATATGAGAGCAGGAATTTTCGGAACCATGGGCATCCGCCGCAGGGGTGCGACGTCATAGTCTGCTGGGTGCATAACTGGGAGGAATGCCCGGGGAACCTGGAGGTGATTGAGCTTTCCAAGGAGGTGAAGCGGTTTATGCCGGCAAAGGCGGAGGCGGAGAGCGGCAAAATGACGAAGCTCGAATGACGAATGACGAAAGAATGACGAAGCCCGAATGACGAAGGAAGTGCGCCCGGTGAGTTCTACGTTCGTGGTTGAACATTGCATTCCACCCCCCGGCGATTATACTTTCCCGCATGGCAGCAACGGCGTACCGATACTTGGTCAACCTGCCCGGGGTCCGGGGAGGGAATACGATTGTCGAAGGAACCCGCATCGGGGTGCATGATGTGGTCGGGCTTTTTGTGAATGGCGCGGGCGTCGATGATATCGTTCGCAGCTTTCCCGATTTGAGCCGGACCCAGGTCTATGAATGCCTGGCGTATTACGAGGACCACCGGGCTGAGATCGATACCTTGGTTGCCCGGCAAATGAGCGGCCCGGAAATGCCGTGAGATTTTTTCTCGATCACGATGTGCCCGTGGATATTGCGCGGGTGTTGCGTCGTGAAGGGCACGAGGTTATTGAACTTCGGGAGGCATTGCCTGTCACCGCTTCGGACACCGAAGCGCTGCATTACGCCGCGACCCATAGGCTTGTGCTGGATACCTGCAATCGCGATGATTTTCTCACCCTTGCGGCGGCGCATCCCAATCCCGGCTTGATCATACTGATTCGACGCCGCACTCGCCAGGCAGAATGCGGAAATCTGCTGGCTCTATTGCGTGACGCAGGCGAAAACGGCGTCGCCGGGAACATCAATTTCGCGTGAAGCGTTTTCACAATGGACACCCATTCGCCGACATACCAATTTTATTTCTGGGTCGGGCGGCTCGGCTTGGTTTCCGCGTGCGCGCTGGTTTGCTGCGCCGCGGTCGCTCTTTTCATGCGGCCGGCGCCACGCCGCTTTCTGCTCGCGATCGAGATGATCGCCCTCATCCTGGCGGCGGATTCCGTCGTGGGAGGATGGGCTTATGTTTCGGAGACGTGGATAGGGCTCCATTCAACCAACGCGTATGAAAAGATACTTTTTCAAAACCGCATTGCCGGCCCTTACGCCTGGAGTTACTGGCTTATGGTTGTCCTCAACGTGCTGGTTCGCCAGCTTTTTTGGTTTCGGACTTTCCGCAGGAACGCCGCGTGGGTGTTGCTGATTGCGGTCGTCTCGCTTTTGGATTCACCACTCGAGCGAGGCATTTTATGGCTCACTTACCATCGGTGAATTGCATGCAGAAGAGTTTATCCGCAGATTTCGCAGATGGACGCAGATTAAGGAGGCATTGTCCTAATCTGCGTAATCTGCGGATCTATAACGCTTGTTTTCGCGCCCCCGATCCGGTTTGCTGCCCTGCGAAATCGACCCGCATGAAAATCACCGGAATCGAACACCTCACCGTCGAGGACGTGAACCACGAAGTCGCGCGGGGCGGCCGGTTTGTCTATTTCGAATACTGCGTTTCCATCCTCGTTGCGACCCGGCGGGCCCACTCAAACATTTATTTCATCAAGGGGGGACACAGCCGGTTCATGAAAGGCCTC
>DASZPK010000064.1:0-1841 GCA_035550335.1 Chthoniobacteraceae bacterium
AGCTACGGGCCGGTGGCGGACAACGCGCAATCCATATTCGAGTTGTCGATGATCGAGCAGACGCCCGACATCGACAACGATGTAAAACGCCATTTCGGCTTCACCCCTGATTTTGAGAAAGGCAAGCTCCTGCTCGAGGACAACGATGGCGCCGGGAACACCTTCAAGGCGACGGCGAAGCCGATGTTGATCGGCACCGCCGTGGTCGGCGCGACCACGATGATATTCTCGCTCATCCTCATGCTGAAACAGCATTTCGGCTGGGCCGACCTTTCCAATCTCAGCATCGTCGATCCGCGCATCATTCTCGGCATGCTGCTGGGCGGCGCGGTGGTGTATTGGTTCTGCGGCGCGTCGCGCCAGGCGGTCACCACGGGCGCTTACCGCGCGGTGGATTACATCAAGCAGAACATCCGGCTCAGCGGCGACAAGGCCTCCGCGAAGGACAGCAACGAGGTGGTACGCATCTGCACGAAGTACGCCCAGTACGGCATGGTGAATATCTTCGTGGTGGTCTTCACGCTAACCCTGGCGTTTGCCTGCATGGACCCGGTGTTCTTTGTCGGCTACCTCATTTCCATCGCGATGTTCGGCCTTTTCATGGCGATCAACATGGCCAATGCCGGCGGCTGCTGGGACAACGCCAAGAAAATCGTCGAGGTCGAGCTCCATAAAAAAGGAACGGAACTCCACGCCGCGACCGTGATCGGGGACATTGTTGGCGATCCGTTCAAGGACACGTCGTCCGTGGCGCTGAACCCGATCATTAAATTCACCACTCTCTTCGGGATCCTGGCGGTCGAAATCGCCGTCAATATGCCGAGGACCACCTCCCTGTATGCGGGGATATTCTTCCTGCTGGTGGGTTTGGTGTTCGTCCACCGGTCGTTTTACAACATGAGGATTTCCACGTTGAGCCCCTCCGATCATATCATCGCTTCCGAGCGCAAGACGGCGGATACGAAGCGGGCCAGGATGAATGAAGAGAGCATTGCGGCGGGATTGCAGAAGAATCCTGTCGTTGCCTCGCAGGCGGTCGGCCAGAGTGGCGACGAAGCCGGGTTTATTCCAGCCAGGTAAATCCAGGAATGGTTTTATGAACATGGATTCCTTTTCCGAAGGAGTTTTGGTTGCGGGGGCCCCCCGCGCGCCCCTGCGGAAGTTTTTCCACCAGCGGTTTGTGTATTGCGTCATCTCGCAGCGTGCCGGCGGCCTGTCGATCGGCATCAACATGAATCCCAACCAGTATTGCAATTTCGATTGCGTGTACTGCGAGATCAACCGCTCCGCCAGCGCACGCCTCCCGGCCCGCATCAATCGCGGCATGATGATCAAGGAGCTGCAACAGACGCTGGAGATTGTCCATTCAGGCTCGCTGCGGGAACTGGGTTACCAGGGCGTGCCGGAGGAACTGCTCGCCTTGAAGGAAGTGGCGCTCAGCGGCGACGGCGAGCCGACCCTTTGCGAGGATTTCTCAAAGGTCATGGAAGCCATCGTGCGGCTGAGGGAGGAAAAGACGTTTCCGTTTTTCAAACTCGTTTTGATCACCAATTGCAGCGGGTTGCACCTGCTGGACGTCAAGGCGGGGCTGGCGCTCTTTTCGGCCCATGATGAGGTTTGGGCGAAGCTCGACGCCGGCACGCAGGAATACATGGATGAAATCAACCGGTCCGATGTGTCGCTGGATTTCATCCTGAACAATATCCTCGATCTCGCAACACGGAGGCCCGTTATCATCCAGAGCCTGTTCGCCGAAGTCAATGGCGTCCAGCCCGCGGAAAAGGAGATCGAGGAATTCGCCCGGCGGCTGCTCTGGCTGAAGGAATCCGGCGCGGACATCC
>DASZPK010000065.1:0-6954 GCA_035550335.1 Chthoniobacteraceae bacterium
CAGGAGAAGAAGGCCACCACCTCGCTTTTCCAGCGCAGGCTGCGGCTCGGCTACACGCGCGCAGCAAGGGTGGTTGACATTCTCGAGCAACGTGGTTACGTCGCTCCGGGCGAGGGCGCCAAGCCCCGCGAAATATTGAAGGACCTCGACGACGACACACTTGCAAATTGACGGTTAATTGACGGAATACTGACGGCCATGGCACTCACCCCGGTTGAATCTCCCGGAAAGAAATTGCGCGATAAACGTTTGGAAAAGCAAATGTCCGTGGCCGATGCCGCGCGCCTTACCCACATCCGCCCCGACCGCATCGTCGACCTCGAGAAGGATGATTACTCGAATTTCCCCAGCCTCGCCTACGCGCGCGGCTTCCTGCTCATCTACGCCCGCCTGCTCGAGGTGGATGTCTCCGGGGCAGTGACGCGCCTCGAAAACTCCAACCCTGTCGATATCGACGAATACGAATACCTCAGCGGCAAATCCGCGCCGCTTACGCGTTCCCTCGGCACGGGCCGGCGGGTGCTGGGGGCGCTCGCGGTCGTGGCCGCCGTTTTCGTCGCGGTGGCCTTCCTTGTGTATCACATTGTTGTCACCCGCAACCGCCTCGACGACCAGGCGGCCCAGCGCCAGAATGACCATCAGTTGCTCCAGTCCACGCCGGCTCCCTCCGCGGCCCCGATCGTGGTCGCGACCCCGGTTCCCCAGGGCACCATCCCGCGCGCCCTGCCTGTCGAGACTCCCGCGGGGAATGTTCCTGTCGCGCCGGCGGTCAATGAGATCGTCCTCCGCCCGCTCAAAAAAGCGTGGGTGAAAATCGAGCAGGACACCGCCGATTCCGTCCCGATTTACGAGGACTGGCTTTATCCCGACGCCCACGGCCTGACGCTCCACGGCGGCAAATTCTGGATTCAGGTCGATAACGCCGACGCCGTGCAGATCACGAAGAACGGAAAAACGGTTCCATACACCAACCCCGGCATCGTGGTTCAATAACGCATGGACACCGCTGCACAAAAGACCGTCAAGGCCGGCACAAAAACCGTCAAGGTTGGCATCGTCTCGCTCGGCTGCGCCAAAAACCTCGTGGACGCCGAGATCATGCTCGGCGGCGTGCTCAAGCAGGGGATGCAAATCACCGCCGACGCGGATGAAGCCGACGTGCTGATCGTCAACACCTGCGCCTTCATCGATTCCGCCAAGGAAGAGTCGATCGAAGCGATCCTCGAGGCGCACCAGCAGCGCGGCCTGCGCAAAAAGCCCGGGCAGAAACTCATCGTGAGCGGCTGCATGGCGCAGCGTTTCTCGAAGGAACTCGTCAACGAGATGCCTGAGGTGGACGCCTTCATCGGCCTCGACCAGATCGCCGACGCGGGCGAGATCATCGGCGGCGTGGTTTCCGCCCCGCGCAACCTCGCCGACGACAAATGGGAGCCGTTAAACCTTGTTACACGCAAGTCCGTTTACATCCCCGATTACGACACGCCCCGCTTCCGCCTCACCCCGCCCCACAGCGCCTACCTCAAGATCGCCGAGGGCTGCAACCACCCGTGCAGCTTCTGCGTCATCCCGCAGATGCGCGGACGCCACCGCTCCCGCAGCATCGAGTCGGTCGTCGCCGAGGCGCGGGGCCTCGTTGCCGAGGGCGTGAAGGAAATCAATCTCATCAGCCAGGACACGACTTATTTCGGCATGGACCTGTGGGAGCAGCGCGCGCACCCGACGCAACCCGTCGATTCCAGCCGCGGCCCCACGCTCACCAAGCTCCTGCGCGAATTGCAAAAGATCGAGGGCGATTTCTGGATCCGCCTCCTTTACACGCATCCCGCGCACTGGAGCGACGAGCTCATCGAAACCATCGCCGCGTGCGGCAAGGTCGCCCGCTATGTGGACATGCCGCTCCAGCACATCCACGACGGCATGCTCGGCCCGATGCGCCGCGAAACCTCCGGCGCGCACATTGAGAACCTGATCGCCCGCATCCGCGCCGGCATCCCCGGCATCGCCCTGCGCACCACCTTCATCGTCGGGTTCCCCGGCGAGACGGATGAGCATTTCGAGGCGCTGCTCGATTTCATCGAGCGCACCCGTTTCGAGCGCCTCGGCATCTTTACCTACTCGCAGGAGGAGGGGAGCCGCGCCGCGAAAATGGAGGGACAGGTCCCGCAGAAAGTCAAACAAGCGCGATACAGGCGCGCCATGGCCCTCCAGCAGCGCATCGCCCGCGAGATCGCCGAAGCCCAGGCCGGCAAGCGCCTCCGCGTCCTCATTGAAAAACCGCTTGTCGCCCGCGCCGAGGCCGATGCCCCCGATGTCGACACGCAGGTCCTCCTCTCCAAACCCGCGCCCGTCGGCGAATTCGCCGAGGTGAAAATCACCGGCGCGCACGTCTACGATCTCCTCGCCGACCCTTTGTAAATCCCTCGCGCACCCCCGGCGATTATTGCGGTAATTTTACATTTTTGTAGTTGCTTTCAGTACATGGGCTGAGCCATTTTGCGAAACTATGCTCGCCAAGCTTCCCAACCTGCTTTCTTCCAAGCAAAAGAACGCCGCGATCCGCGTCTCTCCTTTGCTCACCGAAGCCGCGCGCCTCGAGCGCCAGGACGTGTTCGCCAAGCTTGCCGCCAAGCCCGAGGGCCTCACCGGCGCCGAGGCCGAGGAGCGCATGGCGCAGCACGGCCCGAACATCGTCGCCGCCGAGAAGGAACACACCTGGCTCTCCCGCATGTGGACCGCCGTGCGCAATCCACTCGTGATCCTGCTCCTCGTGCTCTCGACCATTTCGTACGCGACGGGCGACATCCCCGGCGGCACCGTGATGATGCTGATGGTCATCCTCGGCGTGTCGCTCCGCTTCGTGCAGGAATCCCGCGCGGATGCCGCCGCCGCCAAGCTCAAGGCGATGATCAGCGTCACCGCCACGGTTTTGCGCGATGGCGCGGCCGTCGAAATTCCGCTCCAGAACATCGTCCCGGGCGACATCGTGAAGCTCGCCGCGGGCGACATGATCCCCGCCGACGTGCGCCTGGTCACGTCCAAGGACCTCTTTGTTACACAAGCGACACTCACCGGCGAATCGCTCCCGGTCGAAAAACACGACCAGTCCGATAAGCGGGAGAACATTTCCCCCATCGAGTTTGCGAATGTCTGTTTCCTCGGCACGAGCGTCGAGAGCGGTGCGGCCACCGCCGTGGTCGTCGCCACCGGCTCGCAGACTTATTTCGGCAGCATGGCGAGCAGCATCACTGGCCAGCAGGTGGAAACCAGCTTCGACAAGGGCATCAAGCGGTTCACCTATCTCATGCTCCAGTTCATGGTGGTGATGGTCCCCATGGTTTTTCTGATCAACTGGTGGATGAAAGGGGCGTGGTGGGACGCCTTTTTGTTCGCGGTGGCGGTCGCCGTGGGCCTTACCCCGGAGATGCTGCCGATGATCGTTTCCGTCTGCCTTTCCAAGGGCGCGATCGCGATGTCGAAGAAGAAGGTCATCGTGAAGCGCCTCCACGCCATCCAGAATTTCGGCGCGATGGATGTGCTCTGCACCGACAAAACCGGCACGCTCACCCTCGACCGCGTGATCTTGGAAAAACACTGCGACGTGGTGCAGAACGAGGATGACCGTGTTTTGCAAGACGCCTACCTCATCAGCCATTTCCAGACCGGCCTGAAAAACGTCCTCGACCGCGCCGTGCTCAGCCACCCCGAGGCGAAGGACAAGGTTTCGACCGACAATTACACGAAGATCGACGAAATCCCCTTCGATTTCTCCCGCCGCATGATGTCGGTGATCGTCGAGACGCCCGACAAATATCACCAGATCCTCACCAAGGGCGCTCCGGAGGCCGTGTTCGCGCGGTGCAGCAACTTCGAGTTGAAAGGCGAGATTTATCCCATGGAGCCGGTCCTCATCGGCGATCTCATGGAGCAGTACCAGGAGTTGAGCGCAGACGGTTTCCGTGTGCTCGCGGTGGCCACCAAGCACTGCGAGGGCCGCACCACCTACACGAAGGACGACGAAAACGACCTCATCCTCAAGGGCTACATCGCGTTCCTCGATCCGCCGAAGGACACCGCGGCCAAGGCCATCGAGGCCCTCCATCGCCACGGCGTGACCGTGAAGGTGCTCACCGGCGACAACGACCTCGTCACGCGCAAGGTTTGCCACGAGGTCGGGCTGAACACCGACAACATCCTGCTCGGCACGAAAGTCGAGCTGATGTCCGACGAGGAACTCGCCGAGGCCGCCGAGCAGGCGCACGTTTTCGCCCGCCTCTCGCCAGCGCACAAGCAGCGCGTAATCAAGGCGCTGCAGAGCCGCAAGCACGTCGTCGGTTTCATGGGCGACGGCATTAACGACGCCCCCGCGCTCCGCGTGGCCGATGTCGGCATTTCCGTGGACACCGCGGTCGACATTGCCAAGGAATCCGCCGACGTCATCCTCCTCGAAAAAAGCCTCATGGTGCTCGAGGAAGGCGTCATCGAGGGCCGCAAGGTCTTCGTGAACATCATCAAATATATCCGGATGGGCGCGAGCTCGAACTTCGGGAACATGTTCAGCGTCCTCGGCGCGAGCGCCCTGTTCCCCTTCCTGCCGATGCTGCCGCTCCAGGTGCTCACCAACAACCTCCTCTACGATTTCTCGCAGGTCCCCATCCCCACCGACAGCGTCGGCGAGGAGCAGACCATGCGCCCGCGCCCGTGGGCCATCGCCGACGTGGCGAAATTCATCCTGTTCATCGGGCCGATCAGCTCCATTTTCGATTACACGACTTTCGCGATGATGTGGTTCCTCTACAAATGCAACGGCGCCGGCCTCGTCGTGCCGCCCGACCTCGTCGCACGGTTCGCGCATCCCATCGATGCCGACCACACCTACGCCGCCGCGCTCTTCCAGACCGGCTGGTTTGTCGAGTCGATCATGACCCAGACGCTCATCATCCATGTCATCCGCACCAATAAAATTCCCTTCATCCAAGGGCGCGCGAGCTGGCCGCTCACGGTCACGACATTTGTGATCATGGCCATCGGTGCAATGCTGCCATTTTCACCGCTGGCACCGTATCTTGGCTTTGTGCCGCTGCACGGGATTTTCTGGCCGCTGCTGGTCGCCACGCTGGTGGGCTACATGGCCCTCACGCAACTGATCAAGACCTGGCTCCTGCGGAAGAAGTGGCTGTAGGCTACTTGCCGTTGAAATAATTCTCCAGCGCCTCGCGTCCCTTCGCGAATGCGGCCCGCAGCGACTCGTAAATCGCGGGGATGCAATTGTGCTTCATCGCGTCCTTCGCGCATGATTCCAGTTCGCGCGCGATTTTTTCCACCTGGAATAACCCGAACGTCGCCGCGCCTCCCTTGATTGTATGCGCGGGGCCTGCGACCTGCGCAAAACTCCCCGCCGCGATCGCCGCCTCGATCTTGCGCATCACGCCGGTGACATCCTCCACGAACTGCACGGCGATGTCCTTCACCATCGAGGTATCCCCTTCCTCCTCCATTTCCATGAGAAGCGCGAGCCGGGCCGGATCGAAGACTTGCGCCTGCGATTCGCCGTGGTTTTCGCTTTGCAACGTGCTCATAAAACTCGATTGATGCATAAATCGTTCCCGGCGAGCGCAATTCCTCGCGCTCCCGCCTCAATTCTGCACGAACCGCTGCAACGCCCCCTGCAAATCCGCCGATCGCAACGGCTTGGTCAGGTAATCGTTCATCCCGGCCGAGATGCATTTTTCGCGGTCGCCCGCCATGGCATCCGCTGTGAGTGCGATGATGTAGATGCCCGGGTGCCCCGTCTCGGTCTCCAGCCGCCGGATTTCGCGCGTGGCCTCGATGCCATCCATCTCCGGCATGTGCATGTCCATCAGCACCAAATCATAGCTCCCCTCGCGCACTGCATCCACCGCCGCTTTTCCCGTGGGCACGATGTCGGGTGTGTAACCGATTTTTTTCAGCATCAGGCTCGCGATGCGCTGGTTCACCGGGAAATCCTCCGCGATCAAAATGCTCAACGGAAAACTCTCCCCCAGCTTCACCGCCAGCGTGCCGGGCACCGAACCGTTGGGCGCCGCCTGTTTTTCCAGCCGCCCCGAATCCTCCAGCGCGCGGGTGATGACTTCCCGCAATTGCGAATGCCGCAGCGGTTTGTTCACCGTCGCCTGCATCCCCGCCGCCTTCGCATGGAGCGCCGCGTCGGGCGCGTTCACCTGCGTGAGCAAAATCAGCGGCAGCTTTTTTGAGTCCACGATCGCGCGCATCCGCCGCGCGAGTTCCACCCCGTGAATCTCGCGCAGCGTCATGTCCACGAGGCACACATCAAAGCGTTCACCCGCGTGCAACCGCGCCACCGCCTGCACCGCATCGCCGGATTCCACCACGCGCATTTCCCAGCGGGCAAGCTGGTGCGCGAGCGCGGCTCGGCTCGCCGCATTGTCCTCGACAACGAGCGCCGTGAGCCCCCCGAAGGGCTTGCTCTCGACCGGCGCGCCCTCCGGCTGCGCCTGCGGAGCACGGATCGTAAAATGAAAATCCGAGCCCTTGCCCGCGGTGCTATCCACCGCGATCCGCCCGCCCATCAATTCCACGAGCCTCTTGCAAATCGCCAGCCCCAGCCCCGAGCCCCCGTAGCGCCGCGTGGTGGACGAATCCGCCTGGCTGAACGGCTTGAATAACCGCGAAATCCGCTCCGGGTCGATCCCGATCCCCGTGTCGCGCACGCTGATCTTCACCGTACCCGCCTCGTTTCCGCCGCCCGTCGATACCGTCACCAGCACCTCCCCCGACTCCGTGAATTTCACCGCGTTGCCCACAAGGTTCACCAGCACCTGCCGCAGCCGCGTCACATCCCCGCGCACCCAATCCGGCGCGCCCGGCAGAAAATCGCACACCAATTCCAGCCCCTTCGCCGACGCCGCCTGCGTGCAAACCCCCAGCGCATCCTCCACGCACCGGTGCAGGTCG
>DASZPK010000066.1:0-13195 GCA_035550335.1 Chthoniobacteraceae bacterium
GGATGATTTTGGAAAGACGTGGACGCCGGCGAAAAAAGGGCCGTCGTTTGCGGAGGGGTCCGGATTGAAACTGGAGCGCATCTGGCACATCGAGCCGGGGGCGGCGTCGACGCCGGGCGTGCTCTACGCCGGAGTGGCGCCGGCGGCGCTGTTCCGCAGCGAGGATGGCGGCGGGACTTGGAACGAAATGGCGGGCCTGAGCGGGCACGCGACGCGGCCGCGCTGGCACCCCGGCGCGGGAGGGCTTTGCCTGCACTCGATCCAGGTCGATGCCGCGAACCCGCGGCGTATTTTCGTGGGGATATCCGCGGTCGGAGTGTTCCGCTCGGAGGATGGCGGCGAGACTTGGAACACGGCGAACCGCGGCACGCGCGCGGAGTTCATGCCGGAAAAATACCCGGAGTTCGGCCAATGTGTGCACAAGCTGCTTATGTCACCGGCTGCGCCCGGAGCAACGGCTGCGCCGAGGGGCCCGGGCGGCGAACTGCTGTTCCAGCAAAACCATTGCGGCGTGTATCGCAGCGCCGATGCGGGCATGTCATGGGAGGAAATCACGGCGGGGCTGCCCTCGGACTTCGGGTTTCCGCTGGCGATCCATCCGCGCGACCCGCTGACGGTGTATGTGCTCCCGCTGCAAGGCGCGGAATTTCGCTGCCCGCCGGAGGGAAAACTGCGCGTCTTCCGCACCCGCGACGGCGGGAAAACGTGGGAGGCGCTGACGCGCGGGCTGCCGCAGCAGGACGCCTTCCCGGGCATCCTGCGCGAAGGCATGGCCGCCGATCGCGAAAATCCCGCCGGAATTTATTTCGGCACGAACACGGGGACGATCTATGCGTCGCGCGACGAGGGCGACACATGGAGAGTGCTGGCAGAGAACCTGCCCCCTGTCTATTCAGTCGCCACAGCGGCGGAGGGTTAGAAACAGCGAAGGGCGCAGAGAACGCGAAGATGGATTTGCTTTGCGGTGATTATTTCGTCATCGCGCCGGTTTTCATCTCATCCACGAGGCTGTTCATGCCGTAAACTTTTTCCAGCGCTTCGAGGATCGCGGCGGAGTCGACCGAGATCGAGCGGCCCTGCTTGTCGCTGTAAACCTCGTCCCACGGGAGGCTCTGCAGGTTGCCGTCGAAGATGATGCCGACGAATTCGCCCGCGCGGTTCACGACCGGACTGCCGGAGTTGCCGCCGATGATGTCGCAGGTGCTGACAAAGTTTAACGGCGTGTCGGCGTTGAGTTTCGATTCGGCGTCCTTCCATGCGGGAGTGAGGTTGAAAGGCGGCTGGTCGTTGGCAGCTTTCGCTTTTGCATAGAGCGAGGCGAAGGTGGTGAAGGGCGCCACGGTGGCGCCGTTTTCCTCGTAACCCTTTACCGTGCCGAAGGAGAGGCGCAGGGTGAAAGTGGCGTCGGGGTAGCTGTTTTCGCCCGCGAGCGCGTGGCGCGCCTGCTCGATAATGGCATGGGCCTCCTCCTTCACCTCGCCCTGTTCCTCGCCGACTTTGCGCAGCGCGCGTGAATCGGGATCGACGAGCCGCGCGAGCTCGATCATCGGATCGTTCGCGGCTTTCACGGCGGCTACGCCGCCATCGTAGAGTTGCTTGCGGAAGGCGACGTCGCGCACCTTGGTGCCATTGATCAATTCGGCAGCTCGCTCGCCCGGCGATTTCCCGGCGAGGATTTTTTTCACGAGCGGGTCTTCGATGCCGAGTTCATTCGCGAGGTAGGTGAGCGAGTCGGCGAGCTTGAGGATTTCCATGTCCTCATAAATCGGCTTCGGCGAGAAAAGCGCGAGTTCCAGCGGGGCCTTGTTTGAGTCGGAAAATTCGGGCAGCCGCTCGCCGTTGGGCTTCGGGCGCTCATCGCCCGCGCGGAGAAGGATGCGCGCGATGCTGAAGCTGTTGCTGTTGAAAGCCTGCCCGCCTTCCAGCAATGCAGCCCGCACCGCCTGGGCCTCGATCAGCTTTGTCGCTTTTTCAATTTTGCCGTAGGCCGCGAGCGCGGCGGCGTATTTGGAATTGCCCGCGAGCTTTGCCTTGAAATCGTTCTCGGCTTTCACTTTCGCGCCGAACAGATCGGGATCGAGCAGCCCGGCCATCCTGCCGTCCGTCGCCTTGCGGGAATTCTGGATGCCGAAAAACTCGCGCCCGATGCGGCGCGCGTTTTCGATGCTCCGCTCGCGCCAGCTTCCGAAAAGCACCTCGCGGCGCTTGAGGAGGTCGAGCGAAAACGGCATGTCGCGGTCGCGCAACGCGGTAAGTTCGGCGACGGTGAGCTCGCGGTTCGTGTGGCCGGGGTGGCCGGAGACGAAGACGAGGTCACCCCCGGCGGGGCCGGTGGGCGAGACTTTGAGGTAATCGGCGACTTGCGCGGGCTTGCCGTTTTCGTAGGCGCGGAGGATGCAGATGTCGAGGTCCTGGCGGGGAAACTCGAAGTTATCCGGGTCGCCGCCGAAGAATGCGGTCTGTTGCTCCGGCGCGAAGACGAGTCGCACATCGGTGTAACGCTTGAACCGGTAGAGGTGATACGCGCCGCCTTTCCAGAGCGTGATGACGTTCGAGCGCAGGCCGGTTTTGTCGAGCGATTCCTTCTCGATTTCCGCGATGATTTTCCGGCGCGCCATGAACGCCTCGTCGGGGTTCGCGCCTTTTGGCACCGCGGCGTTTACGCGCGCGGTGACGTCCTCGATGGATTGGAGGACATTCAGCTCGAGATCCACGCACTTCATTTCCTCCGCGAGGTTGTGCGCCTGGAAGCCGGTCTTCACCCAATCGTGGTCGGCGCTGCTCACTTTTTGCAGCGCGTCGGCGCCGACGTGCTGGTTCGTGATGAGGAGGCCATCCGCGCTGATGAAGCTGCCCGAGCCGCCGGAATTGAAGCGCACGGAGGATTTTTGCAGGTGGTCGAGCCAGTCCTGCGTGGCGTCGAAATTGTAGCGCTGCTTCAAAATTTCGCGCGGCGGTTGATTATAAAGCCACATCCCCTCGTCTGAGAATGCTGTGAGTGTAGCCATGGCGATGAAAAGTGCGGCGGTGATTCCCCGTTTCATAGATGCAATGATAAGTGCGTGCCGACATCATTTCGCATTCGGCGGGTTTTGCCACACTTTTTCATGCGGCGGGCCAAAATGCGAATAAGGTAAAATCATGTCCTGGTGGCAAAAACTTTTCTGGGCGCTTTGCGCGTTGGATGCTGTGGTGTGGTTGGTCACGTGGCTGACCTTGCGCGGACGCCGCGGCGGATGGCGATGGGCCTCGCTGGCGGCGCACCTCTTTTTTGCCACGATGCTCGGCGGGATCATCGTCTATATGTACGGGCGCGAGCACGATTGGAGGATCAGTGCCATGATGCCGGCCTTCCTGACGGCGTCGCTTTACCTCTGGCACCTGGTCGTGCTCCCGCTGGCGCTCGCGGGATTCGCGATCGCCGGGGCTTGGAAATTTTTGACGATGATCGTGCGCCGGGTGCGGCGCCCGCGCGAAGCTGCCACGCTGGTGGGGATGACGCGGCGCGAATTTTTCGGGAGGCTTCTTGCGCTCGCGCCGCCATCGCTCACCGCTGCGCTCACGCTCGTGGGCGAGGTGCAATTGCACGGGTTCCGCATCCGGCGCATCACCGTGCCGCTCGCCGAACTCCCGCCGGAGCTCGACGGCATGACGATCGCGAACGTCGCCGACATCCATACTGGGCGGTTCACCCACGGCGCGATGCTGGGCCGCATCGCCGACCCCACGAACGAACTGAACGCCGACTTGGTGCTCTTTGCCGGCGACTTGATCAACGATTCGCTCTCCTGGCTCGACGAGGGAATAGCCAGGCTGAAAAAAATCCGCGGGCCATTGTTTGCCTGCGAGGGAAATCACGACCTGTTCGCAAACCCCGCTGAATTTCGCAGGCGGGTGAAGGCATCGGGCCTCAAGCTGCTGGTGAACGAATCCGCCACCCTACGCATCCGCGGCGTACCGGTGCAAATCCTCGGACTGCCATGGGCGAGTGACCCCAAAGAACTTTCTCACAACGGGACGACGCGGCTCGCCCTCATGACGAGGGAGTTGCTTCAGCAGCGCGACAGCGCGGCATTCCCCATCCTGCTCGCACACCATCCGCACGCTTGGGATTACGCGAGCGGCATCCCGCTCACCATTTCCGGCCACACGCACGGCGGCCAGCTCATGCTCAGCGACGACATCGGTTTCGGCCCCGAGATTTTCCGCTATTGGAGCGGCCTCTACACGCAACGAGTGGGACAGCCTGCGCAAGGGGAAGCGCTCGTGGTCTCCAACGGCACCGGCAATTGGTTTCCGCTGCGCGTAAACGCGCCCGCGGAAATCGTGCATATCACGCTCAAGCGCGCGACGACGTAGATTTTCACGTGCCCGTTTTTCGGCGGGCCTTCATTTTTTCGCGGTGCGCCGCGCGATGTGGTGCTGTGGCTTTGGCAAATTCCCGGAGTTCCTCGACGATCTTGATTTTCTCCTCGAATGGGAGCCTCGCCATGGCGCGTCGTCGCTCTTCTTTCCTTCTGAAAATTTCAGCCACTGTCGTATTCATAGCCGACTTTTGAATTTCTCCCATTTTTCAGCCAGATGATGCCCCCTGGGAATTTCGGCGAAAAACGCCTTATCGGCAACGTCTTCGGTTTTTTCCATGGCTCGCTAACTTCAGCGGACTATGCGCGCCGTTCCTTGATCGACTGCAAAATATCGGCAACAACTTCCGCGCGCGGTTTGGCGCCGAGGTTGCCTTTGCCGTGGACGCGCACGCTTACGGCGCCGGCTTCGAGGTCGCGGTTGCCGATGACCAGCATCGTGTGGACTTTCATTTGCTCGGCGGTGGCGATCTTCGCTTTGATGGGGTCGCTGCCGGCGTCGAGATGGGCGCGGACGCCGTGGGCGCGGAGTTCCTGGTGGAGCGCGGCGGCGTATTCCACGAGCAGGGCTTCGTCCCCGATAGGAAGGATGCGCACTTGCTCGGGGGCGAGCCAGAGCGGGAAATTGCCGGCGTAATGCTCGATGAGGAAGCCGATGAAGCGCTCGTGGGTGCCGAGCGGGGCGCGGTGGATGCAGAGCGGGGTGGCCTCGGTGTTTTCCTTCGTCTTGTAGGTGAGCTTGAAGCGGGCGGGGACGGCGAAATCGACCTGGTTCGTGGCGATGGTGAATTCGCGCCCGATGGCGCTCCAGACCTGCACGTCGATCTTCGGCCCGTAGAAGGCGGCCTCGTTCGGCACCTCGACAAAATTGATCCCCGAGCGCTGCAATACGCCGCGCACCATCTCCTCGGTCTTTTTCCAGAGATCTGGATTGTCCACGAATTTCTGGCCCAGCTTCGCCGGGTCGTGCGTGGAGAAGCGCATCACGTATTTGTCGATGCCGAAGATTTTGAAATACTTCAGGTACATCTCGTTCACCGCGCGGAATTCCTGCTCGAACTGCTCCTCGGTGCAGTAAATATGGGCGTCGTTCATCTGCATCGAGCGGACGCGCATGAGGCCGAAAAGCTCACCGCTTTGCTCGTAGCGGTAGCAGGTCCCGTATTCCGCGAGGCGCAGCGGCAGGTCGCGATAGCTGCGCTGCACCGCGCCGAAGAGTTTGTGGTGGTGCGGGCAGTTCATGGCTTTGAGGTAGTAGAGGTCGGGCGGCGGGAAACTCGCGAGCGCGGATTTTGCTTTCGCTTGTTTTTCAAACCATTCCTTCTGTTCCTGAGTAGCCTCGCCGGATTCAATCGCGCGTGCGATCCACTGGTCGATGTCGGCCTTCGTGATGTCGGCGCGATTTTTTCCCTTCGCCACTTCCTTGTCGGCCAGGCTCGCGCCGAAATCGGCGAGCAGCTTTTCGTAAACATCGACCTCGATGTTGTAATGCTTGCGCTCGATGGCCCCCTCCTCCAGCACCATCGGCGGGAACATGCTTTCCGCGTAGTACGGCAGATGCCCGCTCGTGAGATACATATTCTCGCGCGCGAGGTGCGGGGTGCGGACGCGGTCATAGCCGGCGGCGAATTCCGTTTCCTTCGCGAGTTTTTCCAGTTCCTCGATGAGCGCGGTGCCGTTCGGCAGCCAGAGCGGGAGGCCGGGACCGACGTCGTCGTCGAATATGAAAAGCTCCAACTCCTTGCCGAGCTTGCGGTGGTCGCGTTTTTTCGCCTCCTCCAGCATCGTGAAGTAGGCCTCCATCTCGGTCTTGTTTTTAAACGCCGTGCCGTAAATGCGCTGGAGCTGCGGGTTTTTTTCGTCGCCCTTGTAGTAGGCGCTCGCCACGCTCGTGAGCTTGAACGCGCCGATGTTCCCCGTGCGCATCACGTGCGGGCCGGCGCAGAGGTCGGTGAAATCGCCGTTTTTGTAGATGGAGATCTCCTCGCCCTCGGGAATGTTTTGGATAATGTCCAATTTGAACTTGCTCGGCTCGGGCCGCGCGGTCAGGCCGCCGAGTTCTCCGCGCTGTGCCATCGCCAATGCGTCCGCGCGCGAAAGCGCGATGCGCTCGAAAACGTGGTTCGCCTTCACCTCCTTTTTCATCTCCTCCTCGATGCGAGGGAAATCCTCCGGCGAGATGCGGTGGGGCATTTCGAGATCGTAGTAAAAGCCGTTTTCAACCGGCGGGCCGGCGGCGAATTGCGCCTCCGGCCAGATGCGCAGGATCGCGGTCGCGAGCACGTGGGCCGCGGAATGCCGCAGCCGCTCGATGTCGGACATCTGGTGGCGTTGCTCGAGGGTTTTGCGTTCGCTGCTTTGAGGTTGGTCGGCCATAAAAAGGGAAGGTGAATCTAGTTCTCCCCAGCGGGGATTACCAATCCATTTTTTGCCGGCGCGGGAGGCGTTTACTTCGCTTGCGCCGCGATGGCTTCCCCGGCGATCTCCTGCAATTTCGAGGCGAGGGCCTCGTCGAGGCTGGTGCCGAAAAACTCGCGCGTGGCTCCCTTCGGGGTGTCCTGGTAGATCGTGGCATAGATCACCAGCGCGGCGAGGTAGCTGCCGGCGGTGTTGGCGTGATGGAGATCGGTGAAATTGAGATTGATGTCCGGGTATTTTTCGCGGCTCATCTGGAAAGCGAGGCCGACCGGCGCGAGCGCGATCTGGTGGCCGGGGTCGATCGCCTCCATGCGGCGGTAAAGTTCCGTGTAGTTTTTCTGGATCTCGGAGTCCATTTCCTTCTGGTCGGCGAAGCTCTTTGGCGTCGATTCGCCGGTGTAATACGGGCTTCCTTTCGGGCGCGACCAGGTCTCGTAGAGCACCACCCGGGCTTTCGGGTCGGCGGCCATGATGCGTTTGTAAAACTCGACGCCGTTCTTGAGGAAATCATCCGGGCTGCCCATGTGCGTGGCCTCGGTGCTGAAGCCCTGGAGCACCACCCAATCCCACGGCTTCGCCTTCAAATCCTCATCGGTCTGCGGCTGCGACAGGTGATAGGCGAGATTCTTCCCCGGAACGGCGAGCATGAGCGTGGAGAGTTTTTTGCCCTTGGAAACCGCGATGGCCTCCACGAGCTTCGGCACGCCGCCATGCGCGTTCACGGCTTGCTCGGGGCCGCCGAAGGTGTAGCTGTTGCCGATAAAGAGGGCGTCATCCGCGCGCAAGCACGCGATGCCGCCGAGCGCGAGCGCGACGAGGACAGACAGCCGTAATGTAAAACGGTGTTTCATAGATCGGGGGTGGATGTATAGCAGAGTTTATACCACTTCCCGGGCGATGTCGACGATGCTTTTCTCACGCGCCCGGGCTCTCGAGAGCGGAGAGCTTTTGTTGGAGAGTTCTGGCAGAGCAGCAAGAAGGACCGCAGCGGTGGCCTGACCGACGCCGTGCACACTGCACAGGGTGGCGTGGCGTGAGCGCTGGCAGGATCGGCTTGGATGAATTGGGTGATGGTCTTTTCGAGTTTGAGTATCTGGGAGTCGAGGGAACGCAATTGGGCCTGGAACACTTTGCGGGCGGGCGGCAGTTTTAAATGGCTGCTGGCGCAGAGCAAAGCACTGCGGTGGTGGGTGGGCGAGCAATTTGACCGTCAGCAGACAGGCTGACAATGGCGCGGTGCGCGCCAGCAAAAAAGCCATCCGCTCGCACGGATGGCTTTTCGCAATAACTTGTTTCCGGCCTTTACTCCGCGGCGGCCGCTTCCTTCTCCTCCGAAGCCTCGGCCTTGGATTTGCGGGCCTTCTTCGCGGGCTTCGCCTCGGCGGATGTTTCCTCCGCTGCGGCTGGGGCTTTTTTGCCTTTCGCCTTTTTATCGGCAGGGGCCTCGATGACCTCCTCGACGACGGGCGCATCGACCCACTCGATGAACGCCAGCGGCGCGGAATCGCTCGCGCGCGGCCCGAGTTTGATGATGCGGGTGTAGCCGCCGTTGCGCGCCGAGGAGCGCGGGGCCACTTCCTCGAACAATTTCTTCACGGCGTCCTTCTGCCGCAGCACCGCGAGCGCGGTGCGGCGGGCGTGGAGCGTGCCTTTCTTGCCGAGCGTGATCATCTTCTCCGCGAGCGGGCGCACGGCCTTCGCCTTGGTGAGGGTGGTCTTGATTTTGCTGTGCTCGATGAGGCTGCACACCTGGTTGGAAAGCAGGGCGTCGCGATGAGCTTGCGAGCGGCCGAGTTTCACAGTCTTTCTTCTGTGTCGCATAAATTTCTAAATGTTTCCTTGGATGACGATTTTTGATTAAACAAGCGCGTTTTCGCTTTAAGCGGCGGCGGCATCGGTGCCGGCCGGAACGGATTCCACGAGACCGGGCTCGAATTTCTGCCCGAGGCTCAGGCCAAGCTGCTGGAGCTTTTCCTTGATCTCGTTCAGCGACTTCTTGCCGAAGTTGCGGTACTTGAGCATCTCGGTCTCGGTCTTCTGCGCGAGCTGGCCGACGGTGGTGATGTTCGCGTTGTTGAGGCAGTTTGCCGCGCGCACGGAGAGCTCGATCTCGTTCACGCTCATGTTGAGCAGCTTCTTGAGCCGCGTGTTTTCCTGGCTCACCGCTTCCGGCGTTTCGTCGAACTCGACGGCGTTCTCGTCGTATTTCACGAACGGGTCGAGGTGATGGCGCAAAATCGCCGACGACTGGAGCAGCGCTTCCTCGGGCGTGAGGCGGCCATCCGTCCAGACTTCGAGGATGAGCTTGTCGTAATCGGTGCGCTGGCCGACGCGGGTGTTTTCCACCGCGTATTTCACGCGCGTGACGGGCGAGAAAATGGAATCAATCGGGATCACGCCGATCGGCTGGTCGGGGTGCTTGTTCTCGTCGCCGGTGGCGAAACCGCGGCCGACTTTCACTTCGAGCTCCATTTCGAGCTTCGTTTTCTTGTCGAGCGTGCAGATGAGCTGGTCTTTGTTGAGCACTTCGCAACCCGCCACTTCCTCGATGTCGCCGGCGGTGATTTCGCCCTCCTTGTTCACCGAGATGCTGAGGTGGCGCGTTTCGTGGTCGGCGGCCTTGAATTTGATTTTCTTGAGATTGAGGATGATGTCCACCACGTCCTCGACGACATTCGGCAGCGTGGCGAATTCGTGCTGCGCGCCGTTGATTTTCACGGACGTGATCGCGGCCCCCTCGAGCGAGGAGAGCAGCACGCGGCGGAGCGAGTTGCCGATGGTGTGCCCGTAACCGGCTTCAAACGGCTCGGCCACGAACTTGGCATAGGTTTCGGTGGATTTTTGCTCATCTTTCGTGAGCGTCTTGGGCATTTCGAAACGACCTAAACGGACTGGCATAGGATCTGGATTCTGGAAGTGCGATTAGGATGAAGATTGAGCGGCGACGAGTCGTCGCGAATCCGGGTCTTAATTCGTGCTTCCAACTTTCTATTTCACCGGGTTACCCCTGGCGCGGTGACTGGCGGCATGAAACCTCCAGTCCAGGGACCAACGGCGCATTCTTTAGTTTTCGCGCGGGACGTGGAACAAACACCAAGGCGCGGCGGTTGTAAAGGGGAATTTTTAGCGAAAAAACACCGGGTAAAGCGACGATCTGAAAATAAAACACAGAGGACACGGAGAACACAGAGGTTAACAGAGACAAATTTTACGGGGCTTTTGTCCTCTCTGTGTTCCTCTGTGCCCGTTGTGTCTCTGTGTTTAAGTACGACCGTGTAAGCCCCAGGATTTTCACGCCCGGAAAAGCGCCCCCATCTTCTTCCCCAGCAGCCGCGACGCCGCCAAAATCGTGAGCCCGAGAAACACCATCGCCCATACCCCGAGCGCCGAGGCGAGGTAACGGCCGTCGCCAAGCAATTGGAACAATTCGTAAATCGCCTTCGTAATCGGGAAATCCACGCTCCGCTGTGCGAGGATGAGCGAGTCCGACACCTCCAGCATCGCAAACGCAAACGCCAGCAAACCGCCCGCGAGGATATTCGCCGTGATGAGCGGCAGCGTAATGCGCCGCAAGGCCCGCAATGGCGACGCGCCAAGGTTCATCGCCGCCTCCTCGAATGTCACGCTCGTCTGCTGCAATCCCGCCGCCGCGGAGCGCACCACGAACGGCAGACGCCGCACCGCGTACGCGATCACCAGCAGCGCCGTCGGGTCATGCGACGGGTCGAGGAACGCAAACCGCCGTCCGGGCTGCGTCATTGCAATATAGCCGAACGCCAGCACCAGCCCCGGGATCGCCAGCGGCAGCATCGCCGCGGCGTCGAGGAGGTGACGCCACCGGTTCTGCGTGCGCACGATCACCCACGCGACCGCCACGCCCAGCGCAAGGTCGAAGACCGTCGCCAGCGAGGAATATTTCAGGCTGTTGATGATCGAGGGCACCGTGAGGTCGTGCCCCAGCGCGTCCTTGTAGTGCGCGAGAGTCCAAGTCCCCGGCAACACCGAGCCGTACCAATCCCCCGCAAACGACACCAGCACCACCCCGATGTGGGGCAGCAGCGCCACCAGCGACACCGCGCTAAACAATGTCACACAAAGCCATGCCCGCCATCCCCTCGCCTGCCCCGCCCCGCCCCCGGTGGTCGCCTTCGCCGCCGAGGCAAAATCCGAGCGTCCAAAAAGGAGCTTGCTCGCAAGGTAGAGCAGCGCAGTGCTCACGAGCGTGATTACCACCAGCGCATACGGGAACGGATTTCCCCCGATCGCCTTCAGCCCGTAAAAAATCTGCACCGGCGTCACCCGCGTGTAATCGAACATCAGCGGCACCCCCAGTTCCGTGAACGCCCAGATGAACACAATCGTCCCCCCCGCAAACAACCCCGGCATGATCAGCGGCAGCGTGATCTTGTAAAACTTCCGAAAACCGGTGCACCCGAGGTTCTCCGCCGCCTCCTCCATCGCCGGGTCGATATTCGCCAGCGCCGCCGCGATATTGAGATAAAGAATCGGGTAAAGGTGCAGAGCATTCATCCCCACCACGCCCCAAAAGCGGCCGCTCCCGAGCCAATCGACCGGCACCTCACCCGCCCGCAGCAAACCCACATGCGCGAGCAGCGCATTGAAAGCCCCCATCTGTCCAAAAATCTCCCGGATGCCGATCGCCCCCACAAACGGCGGCAAAATCATCGGCACCAGCAGCAGCGCGGAAAACAACTTCTTCCCCGGGAACAAAAACCGGTCGCTCAAAAACGCCAGCGGCATCGCAACCGCCAGCGCCAGCGCCGTGCTCATCACCCCCATCGCGAGCGCATTGCGCAACCCCTCGAGATAGACCGGGTTCCTGAACGCCTCCGCCGTATAAACAAACGTAAAATGCCCATCCGCATCAAAAAACGCCCCCCTCAAAGTCTCCCAAACCGGCCAAAGCAAAAAGCACCCGAAGAACGCGGCGAGCAGAATATAGCTGATGACTGTGAAAACGCGTTTCATTTCGTCATTCGAACTTCGTCATTCTTTCGGATTTCGTCATTCGTCATTCGTCATTTTCCCACCCCTCTTCGGCTCCACATGCACCAACACATCCGCCACGGCCGGGTTGGCCCCTTTCACCACGTCCTTCACCTCGTGCGCGATCCGGTGGCCTTCGCTCACCGGCATTGCGCCATCCACCCACACATGTAAATCAACGTAAAACTCCAGCCCCATCTTTCGGATGCGGCATTGCTCCACGTTCTCAACGCCCTTCACCGACGCCGCCGCGCGGCGCACCTCGTCCTCCACGCCCTTCGGCGGCGCAGTGTCCATGATGTCGCTGAGCCCCGGTTTGAGGAGCTTGACGCCGTTGTACGCAATGAGCGCGCACGCAAAGAGCGCGGCCCAATCGTCGGCAGGCTCCCATCCCTTGCCGCCGATCAGCGCGATGCTGATGCCGATGAAAGCGGCAATGGAGGTGACAACATCCGCGCGGTGATGGCCGGCCTCGGTCATGATGGCGGTGCTTCCCGATTTCACCCCGCGCCACATGACAATGCGGTAGAGCGATTCCTTGATGATCACGACGACGGCCAGCACGATCAAGGTGAACAATTCCGGCGCATGGTGCGGCGTGAGGATTTCCTTCACGCTTTCCGCTGCGAGACCCGCCGCCGCGAGGAGCACCGAGAGCGCCACGATGATCGCCGCCATCGGCTCCGCCTTCCCGTGTCCATAGGGGTGGTCCGCATCCGGCGGCATCGAGGCGACCTTGAGCCCGCCCCAGATGATGAACGACCCCGCGATGTCCAGCGACGACTCGATCCCATCCGCAATCAGCGCGTAGGAGTGCCCGAAATATCCCGCCGCCAGTTTTACAACCGCAAGCACCGCATTGATCGCGATCCCGAGAAGCGCGAGCTTCATTCCGGCTTCGAGATTGACGCTGACGCGCGCTGTGCTGTTGGCGGGAGTTGGCACCGCGCGATACTAAAGGGAGCCCCTTGGAAAAGTCAGGCGCAATTCTCGGTCGCCGGATCGGGGATTGCGTCGCGCGATGTAGTCGCGCAACGCGAGGTGAAAAATCTTGCGGGTTTGCAGGCGGGAGGCTAGTTGTGTCCGGTTGAAGTTGGTTCCCCAAAGGTTTGCGATTCGATTGAAATAAAACATCGATTTTTCCCCATTATGAGCACTCCGGCTCTTAAAAAATGTGCTGTCGTTGTTGTTGCTTTATGGTCGGCGGGGGTTTCGTTTTTTTCGTTGTACGGCCAGCAGCCGGTTAATACACAGGCGCAAGGGACGAAGGGGACGCGGGAGAATTTGAAGGGACAGTATGCGCAGCAAGTGCAGGCTGCGGTGAAGCCGATTCAAGATGGGTATGTGGCGGCGTTGCAAAATCTGGTGAGGACGCTGACGCAGGGGAAGGATCTGGATGGGGCGCT
>DASZPK010000067.1:0-7296 GCA_035550335.1 Chthoniobacteraceae bacterium
AACGAAAACCGCCCCGCCGCCTCGATGATTTTTCGCAGGCTCTGCGGAAGGCGGGTGGCTTCGTTGTATGCGGGGATGACGAGGGAGAGTTCGGGCGCGCTGGGCATCGGGTGCGGCGGCTACTGTTTTCGGATTTTGTGAACGTGTCCATCAAAAACATGACCGCCGACCGGCGCTGGGTGCCGCTGCTCATCGTGGCTTTCACGGCGGTGTTCCGGATGTGGATGCTCGACATCAAGCCGCCGCATTTCGACGAGGGGATCAACGGCTGGTTCGTGGACCAGATGATGAAGAGCGGGTATTACGAATACGACCCGTCGAACTACCACGGGCCGCTGCATTTTTACATCCTCTGGTTTTTCAAGGTGCTTTTCGGGCGCAACCTCTGGGCGCTGCGAATGCCGACGGTCATCGTGAGCACTCTCACGGTGTGGCTGGTCACGAAATTCGACCGGTTCCTGGATCGGCGCGCGTGCTGGATCGCCGCGGCGGCGATGGCGGTCTCGCCGGGGATGGAGTTTTACGGGCGCTATGCGATCCACGAGGCGGAGCTCACATTTTTCCTGATCCTCGCGGTGTGGGGGATGGCGGGCATCTGGCGCTTCGGCGGGATGCAATACCTCTGGTGCGCGATGCTCGGGGCGACGGGGATGGTGCTCACGAAGGAAACCTACATCATTCATTTCGTGGCGTTCGCGCTCGCAATCCCGTGCCTGTGGGTGCTCGAGGAAGTTTCGCCGTCGACCGATGAACTGCCGCTCGCAAAGAAAATCCGCTACACGGGCGACCAGCTCTGGACAGTGGGCGCGGTGTGCGCGCTGCTGATCATCTTTTTTTACTCGGGGAATTTCCTCGATTTCCCGCTGCTGAAAGGACTTTACAAGACCTACAGCGAGTGGATCAGCACGGGGACGAAAGGCAAAAGCGGCCACGAAAAGCCGTGGTATTACTGGCTCAAGCTCATCGGCGCGTACTGGCCCGGCGTCAGCGGGCCGGGGCTCATTCAAAAAGCGTGGGAGCGAATAAAGGACCTCTACGAAGTGCCCGTCATTATCGGGATGCTGGTGTCGTGGGCGTGCCTGCTGCTGAAATCGAACCGGCTCGTGCGTTACCTCTTGATTTATGGCTGGGGGGCGTTCACGGCCTACAGCATCGTCGCCTACAAGACGCCCTGGTGCATCATCACCATCATGTGGCCGTTCCTTTTCGTGTTCGGCTATTTCTTTGCGAAATGGATGGATTACGGGGCGTGGAAACCGGTGGCGATCCTCGTGCTGGCGCTGGTGCTCGGGGATTCGTTTTACGTCTCCCGGCGGCTGAGCTTCGAGCGCTACACGGACGAGAACGAGGATTACGTCTATGTCCAGACGCTGCCCGACCTCTACAAGCTGACCAAGCCGCTGATGACGCTCGTCCGGCGCGACCCGGTGAATTACCAGCTCAAGGGCAACATCATCATGGATAGCGCCTACCCGCTCCCGTGGATCCTCGGGGATTTCCCGCACGTCGACTATTACAACGACAACGACGAAATGAATCAACTGCTGGAGAAGCAGGACAACCTCGACGCCGCATTCCTGGTGCTCGACGACCGCGAGGAAGACGCGCAGGGCAAGCTGAAGAACGATTACTTCGTCGAGACATTCCACCTCCGCTCCGCCCAGGAGGCGGTGAAGCTTTATCTCGATTACAACACGTTCCGCGACTTTTTTCCGCCGGACAGGAAACCCGATTTTGTCGCGCAGGGCGTGGCGGTGCCGGCGGATGCCCCGGCGCCCGATTCGAACGACAAAGCGAATAGCGGCGGGGGGGACGACAACCAATGAAGGGCGTGGCCGCGCTGCTGACCGCCGTGTGCGTCTCCACGCTCGCCGCGATGGGGCTGGCGTTCGCCGGAGGCGGGCTGGGGCCGCGCATCGCCGCCATGTCGCTCGCGGCGGGGGCGGCCGTGGGCGTGGCGCAATTCGCCGCGGGCCTCCGCAGGCGCGGGCCGGCGGACGTCCCGCGCCGCAAGATCGACGCATGGGAGTGGTTCGCAATCGTGGTCTTCGCGTTGTTTTCGCTCCGCGCCTTTTGCTGGCTTATCTATTTCGATGGGGACGACATCAAGCTTCTCTCCCCAAACAACGTCGGCGACATCTCGCTCCACCTGACTTACATCAACAACCTGGCTTCCGGCGTCCCGTTCTGGCCGGAGAACCCGATCTTCGCGGGCGGGGCGCTGCATTACCCGGTCGGGATCGATTTGTTTAACAGCCTGTTAAAGCTCGCCGGCGTGGATGTATACCGCGGCCTCGTGTGGGTGGGGCTGGCGGGCTGTGTGCTCAGCGGCGTTGCGCTTTTCAAATGGGGGCGCGGGTTTGCGATCGCGGGGTTCCTTTTCAACGGCGGCCTCGCGGGCTTTCAATTCTTCACCAACTTCATGCCGCCGGCGCATTGGAGCGCGATCTTCCATTCGCAATATTACCAGGACCTCGCGGCCAATTTTCACCTCGACGATTACCAATCCCAGCTCGGGTGGAAAAGCATCCCGCTGGCGATGTTCGTCACCCAGCGTGGATTGCTCTACGCATTTCCCGCGGGCCTCGCGCTGCTCTGGAGCTGGCGGTTGCGGTTTTTCCCCGACCCGGAGAAGAAGGGCGAACAGCCGCTGCCGATGTGGACGGAGGTGCTGCTCTACTCGACGATGCCGCTCTTCCACGTCCACACGTTTCTTTTTCTCTCGTTCATGCTCGGGTGCTGGCTGGTGGTCTTCATCGCGCGCGCGGCGAACGGCGGTGATGATTTCCTCATCCCGTGGGCGAAACTGGTCGGCTCCTCGGTGATGCCGGCGACGCTTCTCATCGCGCTGATCGCCCTCGGCAGCAGCCACGTGATCCACTTCGTCGGGACATCGGACTCATCGTCATGGGACTGGAACTATGCCGAGGAGCCGCATTACGCCGACGCCTGGACGCAGGCGCACCATCTCTCCCCCCTCTTCGCCGGTGCGGTCAACCATCTCACGATGTGGGTCGTCAATTACGGCGCGCTGCCGTTTTTTGTGGCCACGCTCACTTACGCGCTGGTCATTCGCCGGCGCACCCCGGCGGCCTTCCGGGCGATGGTGTTCGTTTTCCCGGCGGTGGTGTTGTTCCTCATTGCCCTCGTCGTGATGTTCGCGAAGTGGGATTGGGACAACACCAAGATCATGGCCTGGTGCTACATCGCCGTGCTGCCGTACCTGTGGGAGGAATTGCTCGCGCAGGAGGAACTGCTCCTGCGCGCCGCGTGCTGCGTGATGCTTTTTTTCTCCGGGTTCGTGACGCTGCTCGGCGGCATCGACAACTCGCACATGGGGGACAACGATCTCACCCGGTTCATGACCATCGCCAAGCGCTCCGAGCTCGATGAAGTGGCCGATGCCGTGCGCCCGCTGCCGGTCACGGCGATTTTTGCCGGCGACCCGACCTACAATCACCCGCTGCTGCTCAACGGGCGCAAGATGGTGGAAGGCTACAACGGCCACCTCGACAGCCATGGGATCGATTACACCGGCAACCGCGATTTGCTCGAATCGCTGCTCAATGGCGAAGAGGACTGGCGGGAAACCGCGCGCAAGCTGCATGCGCGCTACCTTTTCTGGGGCAGGTTCGAGGAAGGGGAATTTCCCGATTCCAACAAGCCATGGGAGACCGCGTGCCTGAAAGTGGCCGAGGGGGATTGGGGGGCGATCTACGACCTTGAAACGCCTGCGCCTCAGGGACAATAGTTCAAGGTTCCAAGTTCAAGGTTCAAGGTTCTCGCTGACGCCGCCACGGGTAACCTTGAACATTGAACCTTTTGTTACACTTCGTTTAAAATGATCGCGCCTTCGGCGACGACTTCGCCGCGCACCGTGGCTTTTACCGCGAATTGCAGCAGCCCGCCCACGGCGCCGGATTTTTCGGCGAGCAGCGTGATTTCATCGTTCGGGCGCGCGGGGGCGGGGAACTTCATCAATTTCACCGCGGAGAGCAGGTATGATTTGCCGCTCCCGCCCGCGGCGATGCCGGCCGCCTGCGCGAGCGCCTCGGTGAGGATGACGCCAGGCACGATCGGGTTGCCGGGGAAATGTCCGCGAAAAAACGGCTCCCCGGCCCGGAAGGTCTTCACGCACACCGCGCTCACGCCGGGTTGCACTTCGTTCACCGAGTCGATGAAAATGAACGGCTCGCGATGCGGGAGTCCGTAAGCGATGGGATCACGATTCATGGGCGTGTTTGGTGTCACTCGAGTGAAGTCCCGGAGGGACGAAAGAAAATAGGCAGGCAGTTTACTGCCTGTGATTCGCAGAAAAACCAACATAGTCCCGTCAGGGACGGAAGAGCTCTTTCGTCCCTCACGGGACTACGTTTCCCTTTTGCGTTACGATACAGGCGATGAATCGCCTGCCTATTCCCTGTCATCCCTAACGGGATTACCAGCGCCCGCTTTGTCGTCAAAGGTTGACTCGCCGATTCTCGCGTGGCGTTCAACCCGACTGGCGCCATTCCACTTTCACTTTCCACTTTTTTAGTCCTTCACGAAATAGGCGAATTTCCAGCTCCCGTTCACGAGGCCGATGCCGACGCGGTAGCCGTGGTAATCGGGGTCGGTCGCGAATGCCGGCGGCGCGACCATGAAATTCCCGGCGGGCACGAATTTTTGCTGGAGCACGGCGTTCAGGTCGGGCCAGACGTTGTTCTGGTCCCAATACTGGAAAACACCGTCGCCCTGCATGTCGGGGTCGATATGGTAGCCAAAATCCGGGGTCATCATCGGCGCGAGGGCCGCAAGATCGTGCGCGCCCACGGCCGCGCGCAGCCGCCCGATGAACGCCTGGAACGCCACGTCGCCACTCTGGTCGGGCATCTGGTTCGGCGGGGTGGGGTTTTTCTTTTTCTTCGGCGGCGTATGGCAGCCTGTGGCGGCAAGCACCAAGGCAAATGCCAGCATGAGCAGGACGCGGAAGCGTATCGTCATATCCGCAAGCTAGTACGCGCTGGCCTATTTCAATGAAAGAAAAAAGCGGCTCAAATCGAAAAAAACCGGAAAATGGAACCTCCAGAAAGAGTGCTTGCAGCGCCCGTTGGCTGTGCTAAATATCACCCCTCACCGCTTTCCAAAATGCTCGGGTGGTGAAATGGCAGACACGTACGTTTGAGGGGCGTATGCCGCAAGGCGTGAGGGTTCAAGTCCCTCCCCGAGCACTTTTTTTTCAAAACCGGCTCTCCCGGTGAAAAAGATCGCTCCCGATGCAACCGCGCCCGTTCCCCGCTGCGATGGTACACGGAAACCACAGGAGGTAACACGCCATGACCGTCAACAATATCCTCAAGCCGCATTCGGGTTTTGAAATCCTGCAAACGACATTGCTCAGCCAGAGCGCCGTCATGGACCTCGCGCCCGGCGAATCGAGCAGCAAGGAACCGAACTCCCATCCGCTCAGCGACCAGACGGTGGTGGTGCTCCAAGGCATGGTTTCGGCGGAGATCGATGGCAAAAAACTGATCCTCCACAAGGGGGATTCCGTCACGGTGCCCGCCGGGGCGCGCCACCGGTTCGTGAACATTTCCGGCGAGCTGGTGACGACATTCAATGTTTACTCGCCGCCCGCATATTCGGGTAGCGGCGTTGCGTAAGTTTTCGTAATCCGGACGCGATCGAAAACCATGAGGGCGCGGCAGGAAAGCCGCGCCGGCAAGGACTTTCACCGGCGCCGCTCGGGGATATATACGCGGGCTTCCTCACGGGTTGTGATCCCGAAGCTTTTCAGGGCCATTGCAATATCCCAAGTGATGCCTTGCGTCCAGATCCGGCGTTCCAAGGACCGAATCAATCGGTGTGGTAGTTGCACATTCATCTCATTGGTTGGACAGGACCAGGTTCGGATTCATTCGAGGTTTTTGTTTAAAAAAACGCGCTTTGCAGCCTGCGGAAGCGGTGCGGGCACGCTCTCAATGCCCGCGCCGCCATCCGTAAAAACCGCTTACATCTTTTCGATGGCGTCGCGGATTTCCTCTTTCTTTTTGCCGAGGCGTTGCTGCAGGCGGCCGAGCAATTCGTCTTCCTTGCCCTCACTGAAGGCGAGGTCGTCGTCGGTCAGTTGCCCGTATTTCTGTTTCAGCTTGCCCTTGATTTCGTTCCAATTGCCTTTGATTTCGAATTTAGTCATACCTTGTTTACGCATCCCGACCCCCTTCCGGCTTTGTGCAACCTGCAAGCGCCTTCGGCGCGATTCAGGAGCGGACAATGATCGATAATCCCAATATCCTGATCGCGGATGACGACGAGGGCGTGCGCGAGTTGCTCACAGCCGTCGTCCGCCGCACGCTGCCAGGCTCGACCATCGTCGCGGTGGAAAACGGGCGGCAGGCGCTCGATTTTTACCGGCAACACGGCGCGGACCTTGTGATTTCCAATTTCATGATGCCCGAAATGAACGGGCCTTCGCTGGTGAGGGAATTGCGCGATTCGCACGATGATGTGCCGATTATCATGGTATCGGGCAGCCCGAAGGCGGAAGTCGCGGGCATGGCGGCCGGCGTCGACTGCTTCATCCACAAACTCGACATCATGGCCGAATTGCCCGGCGAGCTCAAAAATCTGCTGGCGCGGCCCTGCCACGAATCGCGGGCGTAGGGAACGGACGGCGCCCGGATGAACCACATTTCGTTTATATAAACAGCGTTTTACATATAAAAGAATTATACGCCCTGCAGCCTCCGCTGTAACCTCCACGGAAAGAATTGACAGTATGGTTATTCCACGCAACTTTGCCGCCACGATGTTGTAATTGAATCCATGACCCTCGTCTCTCCTCCTCCTTCCGCAGCCCGCACGCAGAAGCGCCCCGGCAGCGCTTTACGCCTCGTTGTCTGGGCGGTGTTCGCCCTTCTCGCCGCCGGCCTTGTTTATCTGCTTTTCTTTCACAAGAAGAGCGACGATGCGAATGCAAAAGGCGGCCGGGGAGGCCGCGGCGGCCAGGTGTTGATCACCACCGCCACGGCGAAGAAAGGGGACATCGGCGATTACATCAAGCGGATCGGCAACGTGGTGCCCGTGCACACGGCCTCCATTTTCCCGCAGGTCACCGGCGTGGTGAAAACAGTGTATTACACGGAAGGGCAGGCGATCAAGGAAGGCGACCCGCTCGTGGACATCGATTCCAGCCTTTACGACGCGACGCTCCTGCAGGCGGAGGGGACACTCGACAGGGACAAAAGCGTGCTTGCCAAGGATCAGATGGATCTCGACCGCTATGAGGACGCGTGGAAGCTCAATGCCATCGCCAAG
>DASZPK010000068.1:0-2393 GCA_035550335.1 Chthoniobacteraceae bacterium
TAGGGGCTGACCTCCGGGCAGCCCGCCGCGCGAATATAACACGCGTTTTCCGCGCCGCGGTCGGCCCGGAGGTCCGACCCTACCGGTCGCCAGATGCGTTCCCTCACCGGTATGTTACACCGCATTTAAACAATGCCGCCTATTTCCCCGGCGCGTGGTAGGCCTGCTTCTTCTCGTACAGCGCGATGCGCGACGTGATGTCCTTGAGGCGCCATTCGTCGTCCTTCATTTTCGTGGCGACCTCGAGGGCTTGCTTCTGGTGCTTGAGGGCGTCGTCGAATTTGCCGCTCTCGGCCTCGGCGGCGGCCAGCGTGTCGATGAAACTCGCGTTGTTCCAGCCGGTCATCTGGCAGGCTTTTTGCGCGAGCTCGACCGCCTTCGCGCCGTCGCGCACCTTGTCGTCGGGCGCGGTGGCGTAGAGCCACGCCTCGGCGTTGAACCCCTCCGCGTAGGCGGGATATTTGCTTTGAAGATCGTTGTAGGCGGTGATGGCCTTGTCGTATTCGCCTTTCACGGAGTGGGCGTTGCCGAGCAGGGCGTAGCCGTCGGCGTTGGCGGGCTCGACGCGGACGGCGTCGTTGGCGTCGGCAATCGCCTTGTCGGCGTCGCCCTTGTCGAGATACGCCTGCCCGCGGAGCACGTAGCCGTAACCGGCATTCGGCGCGAGCTGGATGACCTGGCTGAAATCGTCGATGGCCTTGTCCCACTGGCCGATGCTGTAATACGTGCTGCCGCGGAACTGGTAACCCTGCGGGTTTTTGTCATCGAGCTTGATGACCGCCGAGTAATCCTCGATCGCCTTGTCGGGTTTGCGCAGGGTGCGCCAAGTCGCGGCGCGCATGTAATAATTCTGCGCCTCCGGCTTGATGCGGACCATCTCGCTGTAATCCTCCATCATTTTGTCCGCGTCGGCGTCGTCGGTGTCGCCCTTCGCGATGGCGGCCTCCCATTTGTTGCGGAAAAGCTGGGCGCGGTTGCGGTGGGATTCCATGTCGTCGGCGTCGAGCTTGATCGCCTGCGTGTAATCGGCAATCGCCTCGTCCGGTTTCTGGAGCTGCTGGTACGAATTGCCGCGGTTGTACCACGCGGTGGAATCGTCCGGCTCCATTTTAATCAGCTCGCTCCAATACTTGATCGCGAGCTGGTAGTTCTGCTGGTCGTAGGCCTGGTGGGCCTGCATGTCGAGCCGGTCCGCGGCATCCTGCGCGCGCGCGGCTGGCGGGGCGAGCAGGATGAGGGCCGCGCAGATGCCCGCGACGGCGGTGAGATTGAGGGTGTGGTTCCGTTTCATCGCTGTGTTTTTTCCTTGGGTTGACGGCGCGCAATGATTGCGGCCACTATTGGACGGGATTTTTTGCGGGAGGGGCAGCTTTTTTTTGCCCGTAGGCCTCGGCGCGGGAAAGATAATCCTTGGTGAGCGATTCGTAAACCCCCGCCGTCTTCGCGGCATCGGCGGCCTGTTTCTCGTGTTTCACGGCGTTTTCCCAATCGCCTCCCGCGGCCTCGGCGGCGGCGAGGGTGTCGATGCATTCGGCGTCCTTCCATTGCGAGAGCTCGCAGGCTTTTTGCGCGAGGGCGAGCGCCTTTGCCGGGTCGCGGAAATTCGCATCGGGGCAGGTGGCAAGCAATTGCGCGGCGGCGTTCAGCGCGGGCGCGTAATCGGGCTGGGCCGCGATGAGCTTGTTGAGAACCTCCAGCGCCTTGTCGTAACTCCCCTTCGCGGCCAGCGCGCTCCCGCGCAGGACACCGGCCTCCTTGTCGCCGGCCACCAGCGCGAGCGCTTGCTCGGCGTCGGCGAGCGCCTTGTCGGCATCGCCCGACTTGAGGTATGCCGCGGCGCGGAAATCGCGGGCGGCGTTGCTGCCGGGCTGCGCGGCGATGAGCGCCGAGTAATCCTCCGCGGCCTTCGCGAAATCCCCCTTGCGCATGAAAGCGTCGCCGCGGAACTGCATCGCGTTGATGTTATTCGTGTCGAGCCGGAGCGCCTCGGTGAAATCGGCGATCGCCTTGTCGGCATCGCCGGCGGTGAGATAATCGCCGCCGCGGGCGAGGCGGGCGTTGAGGCTGTCGGGATTGTTTTTGATCACCGCGCTCCACGCCGCGAGCGCCATCTGCATGTCGCCCGTGCGCTCGGCCTCGGCGGCTTTCAGGTGCGCCCACTCGCTGTCGACCGTGGCGTCCGGCGAAAACATGATGCGGATCGCCTCGGTGTGGTCGGCGGCGGCCTTCGCATCGTCGCCGCTTGCCTTGTAAAGGGCGTGGCGCGCTTCGAGCAGATCGGGATTCGCCGGCTGGCGGCGGAGCAACTCGGTGTAATCCGCGATCGCCTTGTCCTTGTCTCCCGAATTGGCGTAAGCGCGGGCGCGCGCGAGGCGGGCGGCGGGATCGTCGGG
>DASZPK010000069.1:0-6110 GCA_035550335.1 Chthoniobacteraceae bacterium
TGGCGCGATGGGAGAAATAATCGGCATCCTTCGCATAGAGCGAGATGGCGCGGCTGAAAAGTTGGATTGCCTGGGGATAATCGCGCTTCTTGTTGTAAATAAGGCCGGCATCGTAGTTGGCGACCGAGGAATTTGGGTTGAGGCGGAGCGACTCGTTGTAGTCCGCGAGCGCCTTGTCCACGTCGCCCTTGTTATCGTAAGCGTTTCCGCGATCGATGTAGGGATCGGGATCGTTCGGCGCGAGGCGGATGCCTTCGGTAAGGTCGGAGATGGCTTTGTCGTGGTCGCCCGTGGCATCGTAGGTAGTCCCCCGGTGGTTCCAGCCATCGGGGTCATCGGGATGAAGCTCGATGAATTTGGAGAAATCGGCGATGGCCTTTTGGTATTGGTGGAGATCCTTCCATGCGAGGGCGCGATTGTAGTAGGCGCCATTGAAAGTGGGATCGAGGCGCAGGGCTTCGGTGAAATCCCGCACGGCATTTTCGTCCTGGTCGAGGTCGTTCTCGATATTGCCGCGATAGAACCAGGCGTTCGCATTCTTCGCCGCGACCTTCAGGGCCTGGTTGAAATCCTTCAGCGCATTCTGCCTGTCTTTTTTGCCGTCGTAAGCCCTGCCCCGCGCGATGAGGGAGGCGCCGTCCCTGGGATTGCCTTGGAGCACCTTGTCGAGGTCGGCGATCGCCTTGTCGTATTCCTTGCGCTGGGAATAAATGCCGGCGCGCCGGGCGTAGGCCTGCCAGTATTTCGGGTTCATCTTGATCGCGCTGGCGTAATCCTCGAGGGCCTCGGCCGGGGCGTCCTGTTTTTCGAAATCGATGCCGCGATTGAACAAAGCGGCGGCAGTCGGGTTGTCGTAGATGGATTGGTTGAACCAGGCGATGGCTGCCGGATACGCCTCCTGCGCCATGGCCTGCATGCCCTTGTCGAAGTCGGGGATATCCTTCACGGGCTTCCAGCCGGATGGCGTGAGGTCCTCCGCGACCATCGTGATGGTCAGCGATTTTGCGCCGCGCTTGAGCTGGAGGGTGAGTTTTGATCCCGGCTTGTGGTCCGGGGATTGGACCTGCGAGTTCTCGGTATCGGAGCGCCAATCCTTGGCGTCGGTGAAACTGCTTTGAACCACGATATCGCCGTTGCGCACTCCCGCGCGCTCGGCGGGGCTGCCCTTCATCACATAGGCCACGAGGTCGTTGTCCTTGGGATTGTCGATGTCCTTGGGCACAAAGATGGCCCCGATGCTGTTGTAGGAATATTGATCGGCCGGGTGGGCGATGGGGCGCGTGTAGGCGACTCCGTTCTTTCGGTCGATGATGAACTCGAAACCCGAGAGGGCGTAGAGCCCGATCACGGCATCGCACTTGGAGAAACCGCCCTGGCCGGGGACCATCTCGCGCACGGGCACGTCCTTGAGCGTCATTTCGCCGAGGGAAAGCTCCGCGGAGCGCAGTATCTCGGTGATCGCCATGTGCTGCGCGGGGAACCAGCCTCCCGCCACGGTCGCGGGTTGCGCGGCGTGCGCGGCGCGGAATTGCTTCCAGCGATCCGCGTTCAACGCGACCCCCGCCTCGTCGCCGGTGTCCACGCCAATCCTCACGGTGCCGTCGCCAGTCTTGCCCTCGAGGATGAGGATGTCGCTATCGGAAGCGAGATTCCATTTGGTCCATTGGGCGAGGTCCGGCGGCGGGTCGATCGTTTCGAGCGAGCCCTTCCCGGCATCGATGCGGAGCACTTTCCCGTCGCCCGCGTTGAAATCATTCCACGAGAGCAGGCCGTCCGCCTCGGCATCCAAAAAGGAGAATACATCGATGAGGTTGAGCGACTCGCGCACGGCATTGTTGCCGAGAGCCAGATCGATGTCGTCCGTGCGGTTCGGGGCGATCGCGTAATAGGGGACGTCTTTCGGGTTCGGGATGATCTTCAGGCCGAGGCGGTCCGCGGTCGACTTGAAAAGGGCCGTCGCGCTCGAGCCGGTGTCGTAGCCGAGCCGGATGGTGCGGCCGTTGATGGCGCCATCGAGCCAGATACGCCGTGTGGCGGCTTCGACGGGGAACGGGTAGGAGGCCTCGCGCCGCGGCTTGTGCCCGCGGTAAAGGGCGATGCGTTTCTGCACGCTCGCCTTCCCGGCGGCGTCAAAATTCCCGTTCGCGAGGAAAAGATTTTCGTATTTCAGCGCCGAATCAAAATCGCCCGCCTCGGCGCAGGCGGCGGCGAGGAGGTCGATGTCGCCCCCGTTTTTCCAATTGGTTTGCTCGCAGAGTTTGCGTGCGATGTCCGCGGCCTTCCTGCCGTCGCGCACAGCGTCGTCGGGGGCGGTGGCGAGCAGGAGGCAGTAATTGTTGACGGCATTCGCGTTGGCGGGGTCGAGGCGGATGGACTCGGCATAATCGGCGGCGGCCTTTCCGTATTCGCCGTGGATGTGAAACAACAAGGCGCGTTCGTAATACGCCTTGGAGCCCGCGCCGTAGAAGATCGCCTGGTTCAAATCGGCCAGCGAGTTCTCCATTTCGCCGACGGCGCGGCGGATGCTGCCGCGGGTGGTGTAGGCATCCACGTCCCGGAAATTGTAATCGATCGCCTTGCGGTACCAATCGGACGCCGTTTTCCAGTCCCCGTTCGCCACGGCAATGCTCCCGAGGGCGTTGCATGCCGCGAAGCTGGACGCGTCGAGCCGCACGGCTTCCTGGAAATCGACCGCGGCTTTCTGCTGGTCGCCCAGGGCAAAATAAACATAGCCGCGCCCGATGAACGGAACGGCCCGCGTCGCGTCGATATCGATCGCCGCGTTGAGGTCGGCGAGGGCCCTGTCGTAATCCCCCTTCTGCCGGTAGGTATCGCCGCGATTGATGAGGGCCTCGACCAGCTTCGGGTCGACGCGGAGGGCCTCGGTGTAATCGGCGATGGCTTTGTCCGCTTCACCCTTGTCGCCGAGCAGATGGCCGCGGTGGAACAAGGCGAGCGCATTGCCCGGGTCGGCTTCGATCTGCTTGGTGAAATCGGCGATCGCGAGGTCGGGGTTGCTTTCGTTCACCCCCTTGGTCTCGTAGGCATCGGTGTCCGCGGCGTGGAAAGGCTTGCCATGCTGGTAAAGCGTCATGCGCCGGCGGCAGTTGACGATCTCGCCGCTGGGGAGGTCCGCCGTGTGGTCGAATTGCGTCTCGTAGTTGACCGCCTGGGCGAAATCGCCCGTCTCCGCATAGGCCGCGGCGAGGGCGCGGAGGCAGGTCGGCTCCTTCGAGTGGTAGAGTTCATTCGCCTTTTGCGCGTATTCCAAGGCTTTCCTGCCGTCGCGCACCGTGTCGTCGGGATTGGTGGCGAGCAGCCACGCATAAGCGACGAATGACTTGGCGGATTTCGGATCGAGGCGGATGGCATCGGCGTAATCGGCCGCGGCCTTCGAGGCATTTTGCAAATCGGCATTGGCATTGCCGCGCACGAGGTAGGCGCCGGCATTCGCGGCATCGAGGCTGATCGCCTTGTCGGCATCGGCGAGGGCCTTGTCGGCATCCCCATTGTCGACCTCGATCGCGCCGCGGAAGACGTAGGGCGGGGCGTAATCCGGATTCGCGCGGATCGCGTCGGAGAAATCCTTGATCGCGTTGTCGGTGTCGCCGAGCGCATAGACCGCTCCCCGGCGGTAGAAGGCCTCGGCGTAATCCGGGTTGAGTTTGATCGCGTTGTTGTAATCGGCGAACGCACTTTCCATGTCGCCCTTTGCCTCATAAGCGGTGGCGCGGAGGAAATAGGCCTTCGAGTTTTTGTCGTCGGCCTGGATGAGCTTGGCGAAGGCCGCGATGGCCGCGTCGAAATCGCCATTCTCCATGGCGGTGATGCCCGGTTGCTCCGGGCCGGGCGGCGGGGTTGGCGCGGGCTGGACCGCGACGGTCGCGGCCGGGGAGGGCGAGGCCGACGGGGCTGGTGACGCGGGCACGGTTGTCACCTGAGCGGGCGAAGCCGATGGTGCGGGAGAGGGTGATGGCGCCGGGGCATCGGAACCGCTCTGGGCGGGCGCGGCATCCTGGGCCCGCGCGCATAATGGAACGAAGACGATGAGCACAGCCACGCAGAGCCGCGCTTGGAGAACAGGGAGAAACTTTCTCATAGTAGGCCAAGGAGAGAGACCCTGATTTTATCGCGCGTCCGGAGGCGGGTGTCAAACCGGCGTCATGCGCACCGGCTTGAAGTCGATTGCCATATACGAAGGTGCGGGCGATAATTCCCCCCCGTCGCATGAAAACCGGACGCGCCCTACTGCTTATCGCGTTCGCTTCCATATTCCTTGGCTTGTGGATTAGCACGATCCATTGGGGCGATGAAAAAGGATTTCACGGCACAGGATTTCCCGTTGCAGGAGTGATGTGGGACAAGGACAGCTCGGGCCTCATGATCGATTATCCGAATCCCTTCGCGAGCGTCATGAATATGCTCGCGGTCTTTATCTGCCTGGGTTTGTTGTTTTTTCTTTGGAAGCTGGGGCGCGCGATTTCTGCGGGGTTCAAAAAGCGGCGCGTGGGCGATTCAAATTCCTGATTTCCAGATTCGCTTTTTTCGGCATACTTTCCCGCATGGCAGCCCTGCTCTCCTCCCTCCGCATCCAGAACCTCGCGCTCGTCGAGGAATTGGAATGGACGCTCCCGCGCGGGGCGATCGCGGTCACGGGGGAGACCGGCTCGGGGAAATCGATCATCATCGGCGCGCTGAAATTGCTGCTTGGCGAGCGCGCGGATAAATCGCTCATCCGCACGGGCGCGGAGAGCTGCATGGTGGAGGCCGTCTTCACCCTCGACAACGTGGGCGAACTCAATGCCCAGCTCGCCGAGAACGGCCTCGACCCGTGCGAGGGGAACGAGCTGATCCTCAAGCGCGTTTTTTCGCTGGCGGGCGCGAACCGGCAGTTCATCAATTGCAGCGCCACCACGCTCGCCGTGCTCAAGGTCACGGGCGACGGACTGGTGGACCTCCACGGGCCGCACGACCACCAGTCGCTCCTCTCCCCGGTCACGCAGCTTGGGCTGCTCGATGCGTTCGCGGGGACCGCGCCGCAACTGGACGAATACGAGGCGTGTTATAATTTGTTAAACAAACTCAACGCCGAGCGGGATGCGCTCACCGGAGGCGAGGGCGTGCTGGAGCGCGAGGTCGAGCTGCTCAAGCACCAGATCGCCGAGATCGAGGGGGCCGCGATCCAGCCCGGCGAGGAGGCCCCGCTGCTCGCCCGCTATACCACCGGCACGAACGCCCGCAGGCTCACGGAACTCTCCACGCAGATATTGCAGCAGCTCGAGGAGGCGGACGACGCCGCACTCACGCGCCTCTGCGAAATCCAGCGCACGCTGCACGAGTTGGAGAAAATCGACCCCGCCACCGCCGGGATCGCGCTCACCCACGCCGAGGCCATCGGCATGCTCGAGGATGCCGCGCGCGCGTTGCAACGCTACGCGCAGGGCCTCGACATCGACGCTGCCGAGCTCGCCCGCATCGAGGAGCGCGTCTCGCTGTTCGAGACCCTCAAGCGCAAATACGGCGGCACGCTCGAGGCTGTGGCCGCGTTTGGCGAATCCGCCGCGGAGCGGCTGCGCAAGATCGAGTCGCGCGGCACGGAACTCGTGCGCCTCGGGAAGGAAATCGAGGCCGCGAATCGCGCATTGCGCGAAGCCGGGCAGAAGCTCGGCAAAAAACGCGCCGCCGCCGCGCCCAAGCTCGCGAAGGACATCACCTCGCAACTCCTCGACCTCGGCTTCAAGAAATCCGGTTTCGAGATCGCGCTCGCCCCGCTGCCGAAACCCGGCCCGTTCGGGCTCGACGGCGTGGAATTTCTTTTTTCGCCCAACCCCGGCGAGCCGATGAAACCGCTCAAGGCCATCGCCAGCAGCGGTGAAATCTCCCGCGTGATGCTCGCCGTGAAAACCTCCCTCGCCGCGCAGGACACCATCCCGCTGCTGGTCTTCGACGAGATCGACGCGAACGTCGGCGGCGAAATCGCCCATGCCGTGGGCGGCAAAATGAAGGCGCTCGGCGAGGCGCACCAGGTCATCTGCATCACGCACCTGCCGCAGGTCGCCGCCGTGGCCGGCGCGCAATTCGTGGTGAGCAAGGATGTGCGCGACGGCCGC
>DASZPK010000070.1:0-2186 GCA_035550335.1 Chthoniobacteraceae bacterium
TGTCCTGCAGGTTCGTCGCCTGCTTGCCCACGCTCCGCCGCACCGCCTCATCCGCCGCGTGGAACATCTTGCCCACCTCCGCCATCTCCGTCTCCGCCGTCTTCCAGTGGCCTTGTGCCCGCTCCCACACCGCCTTGGCTTGCGCCGCGAGCGCCGCCCCCTCCTTCACCGCCGCATCCCACACCTTGTTGTCCTTCTTCGCGTCGGCGTGGTAACGCTGGTCCGCATCCCGCGCCTTTTCCGCAAGGTTGTCCACTTCCGTCAGCTCATGCGCCACCGCGTCCAGGTGCGACGTCGCCAGCTTGATGCGCCCGATCAGCGCCGCCTCCGACGCCGACGCGCTCCTGGCCGCCGCCTGCTGCAGATGCTCCTGCGACGTCGCATGTGCGATGGCCTGCTGCGCCGCTTCATCGGCCTCGGCAAGGTCCTTGTCCAGCCGGTTCGCCAGCGCCGTCGCTTGCGTGTGGATCACCTCCAGGTGCTCCCGCACGTTCTTGGGCACCAGCGTCTTGCTCCGGTATTCATTGGCCTTCTTGTTCGAAAAGGCCGCCAGGTCCCGCAGCGCATGAATGCACGGACCGATCTTCCCGTCCCGTTCCGCGTGCAGCGCCGCCCGCGCCTTCTCCGCCGGCGCAACGTTCGATGCGTGCCCGTACAGGTCTCGATCCAGCACCGCCGCCGTGATCTTCCCGAACGGCCCTTCCGCCTTGTCGATGTATTGCCCTACCTGCGTGTGGTCCGCTTTCAGTATTCGCGCCAGCAGGTTGGAGTTCCACTTCGAGCGCCGCAGCATCGCATGGAATTCGGGAAGCGTGTAAGCCATCGCCACTCTCCTTTACCATAAGAAAGACGTTTATCTTCAACGCGATGTTTTCTCGCGTGCGCCGCAAAATAGCGAACATCCTCTGAGATTCTTTCCGCACTTTCAGCACCATGCAAGAAAAACCTGCGACTTTTCACCAGCTTGGCGCTTTGCCTTTTGCCTTTCTGTTATCATGTCCGCATGATCCAGGTCGACCGCCTCACCAAAATCTTCGGCGCCCAGATCGCCGTCGATAACCTCTCCTTCTCCATCCCCACCGGACAGATCGTCGGCTTCCTCGGACCCAACGGCGCCGGCAAATCCACTACCTTGAAAATGCTCGCCGGCATGCTCGAACCCACCTCTGGCACAGCCACCCTCTGCGGCTTCGACATCCGCACCCAGCCCCTCGAGGTCAAACGCCGCATCGGCTTCGTCCCCGAATCCGCCGCCGTCTTCGAATCCCTCACCGGCCTCGAGTATCTCGAAATGATCGCCGCCCTCTACGCCATTCCCGCCGATGCCGCCCGCAAACGCATCGAGCAGTTCATCGCCTTCTTCGATCTCTCCTTCGCCACGCTCACCGAAAAACTCCTCGGCGCGTACTCCAAAGGCATGCGCCGCAAGGTCGCCATCACCTCCGCCCTCCTTCACAATCCCCCCGTCGTTTTCTTCGACGAACCCCTCGACGGCCTCGACGCCAACGCCGCCGTCGGCTTCAAAGCCCTCATCCAGACCCTGGCCCAGGAAGGCAAGACCATCCTCTACAGTTCTCACATCCTCGACGTCGTCGAACGCGTCTGCCACCGCGTGCTCATCATCGATAAGGGCAAGCTCCTCCTCGACGGCAAGCCTGACGAACTCGTCGCACAGCACGACGCCGGGACCCTCGAACGCCTCTTCACCCAGCTCACCGGCGGCGCTGAACTCGAACAACGCGCCGCCGCCTTCGCCAAAACCTTCCTGCCGTGAGAGATGGTCAAGCTCACCCTGCTATCGGGTGCCGCTATAATGGATGCAGTTTGTGGAGAATCCCATGCCGACCGCCGCCATCAAAGAAATCCTCAAGGAAATAGACGCCCTCGACGACGCCGACCTGCGCACGCTCGACCGTGAACTCGCCCGGCGCCTCGAAAAGCAGTGGTCCGCGGAATCCACCAAGGCACGCCGGATAGCTCGCAAGCGCAAGATTGATCAACAAGCCATTGACGCCGCCATTGAACGCCGGCGCTACCGGCGATGAAACCTTACATGTTTGCAACGGTCCGAGGCCTTGCTCGATGACAGTCTCCCCAGCGGAAACCCCCACCACGCTCTCCGCCAACAAAGCCCTGCGCCGCCTCTTCCTCACCCTCTTCCTCCGTGGCCGCTCCGTCCGCGGACT
>DASZPK010000071.1:0-3175 GCA_035550335.1 Chthoniobacteraceae bacterium
GGTGGTGGACGACCCCCCCGCCAAGCGCGTGATGCTGGCGCAGTATTCCAAGCTGCGGCGCGCGTTTTCACCCGCCCCTGTGGGGGGTGGGTCGGCGCGCGCAGCGCGCCGGGGTGGGGTGCAAGGACATCAAGATCCCACGTCCCGCCCGCACAAGCCTCACCACGACGAAATGGGCATCGCCACCAGGCACGAATTCAAGCCGGCGCGGGACGGCGACGAGCGCGAAGCAAAAGGGCGAAGCCCGTCTTTCTCAGAAAGACCCCGCAAACCCAACCTCGATGAAATGGGCCCCGGCGTCGAATCCATCCCCGGCGGCAAACGCCCCGATGGCCCGCGCTCCACCCTCGGCCGCCCCGGCATGCGCGGTGGATTTAAGCCGCGCGGGCGGCGTTAGGTCATTCAGCAGCGACTAAATGCGCTCGCGAGTGATTGGAATAAGTCTTCCAAGTGGGCCGATAGTTTTCGTCTGCTTGATTGCCCCACGTCGCCCAGCCTTTTCGCGTTCCTCTCGCGAATAATTCTAGGAAAGGTCCCGGGCTGCATGCCTCTATAAGACCATACTGTTCATCTGGTTTACGCGAATGTTCTCGCTTTCTCGTTGCGAGAAAATTCACTTGGCTTCGACCCGGTGCCAATGTGCGCGCGTTCTTTCCGCGGACACCAAACAAGATCAGTTCAGTCACGTTACGAAAATAAAATCCGACACCTCGCCCATCGGGGCCGCCATCCTTACGGATTTTGTGCCAAACGAGATTCGATTTGTAATTGAAGCCCCATGCCGTCAGAACCGCAATTCCTTCGGGAAGCAACGCGTTAGGACACCAGAGATAGAGATGAGCCCTGTCCGCAATTACGTCTGCGACCGGCAGCGCCATAATTTCCTGCAGCTTCATCGTCGGGTAGCGCGCTAGCCGCCTGTGCTCGGGAGCGATCTTTCCCGTCTTATTTATGAACTGCCACGGAGGATCGGCAAGAATCGTCGAAAACCGACGCCGACCAGCAAAGTGTAGCAAGGCGTCAGACGCCGAAAGCGTGGAGCCGTTAGTCTTCGGCATATGCTGCTTCTCGGATACCGAAAACGACGACGGGACATCCACCGCCGCTTCCTCCATCGAGGCGAGGCAAGAGCTTGGCCATATGGGTCGTGGAGTTACCAAAACTTGGACCCCTGCCCAACTTGTTGAAGATTTTTTGCAACTCCGTGCACCGAGTAATGATGACGCCCACGTCGATAGCGCGAAGTTCGAACAAAAGCCTGAAGTTGTTTAGGTCGCGATCGAAGAATGGATCCTTGTTGTTCCATTCCACTTCCAAAGCTACTCGATTTTTGTAGCAGTCGACCTTGTGGGTCGGGGTCACATGTTCGTCGCTGTCCACGACAATCTTTGTCTCGAATTTCTTTTCGACCCATCCAAGCTTGGTGAAATGAGAATCCAGTTTGCTGGCAATCAATCCCTTCGAACCGCCCGGCTGGAGGATGTCGCTCTTCAACAAAGTAAAGCCGCGCAAAACCGCGATGACGTCCTTCCACTCGGCAGAATGCGCAGCCGATAAAATTGCGAGCCCATTCCGCCATTCATGGACCTCAAAGCGGTCGGATACGTCGGTCGGGACAATCGGTCGATTCGCCATAAGGGCATCTTCCCGAATGCACCGTGTTACGCAGCAAGAATATCATGTTCCCGTTATGTTCTCAACTATTGACTTTATTCCTTTAAAGGACTATATTCAAATTCTCCCATCCACCGAGGGTGTCGTCGCGAGACGTTACGGCGGCGGGGTGGGAGGCGGTCCCTGCGGGCGCGGCTCAACGTAAGCCGTGCCCCCGGGCGGCTCCGGGCTCGCCCGGGCAGGCACTACGACCTGTCCGGGGGCAAAAACCTGGCGAGCGTGACGGGCTTTTGGCCTGTCGCGGGACGCGCGGGCCGGACGCCGGCGGACGCCTCGTGAGGGGCGCGAGCGAGGCCGCACATGGAGCGCCGTGTGGCGAGCGTTCTCGAAAGAGGACGCCAACGCCGCAGCCGCGCCGCCCTCGCAAGGCGGAGCGGAAGGCGTTTGCATCAGGTGCGCCACACGGCGCTCCATCCCTCGCCTCGCGCGAGGGACATGCGAAGCCCGCCACGCGGGCCGGACTACGGGCGTACCCGGCGCCCTGACAAAGAATACGGGCGATCGCGCACATCCAAAATTCAAGGAGACCGAAAATCGTCGATACGCACTCGGTTGTCGTCCCCGCGAAGGCGGGGACCCAGTAACCAATGACTCTCGGTGTTTACTGGATGCCCGCCTGCGCGGGCATGACAACAAAATATGCCGCTACGAGTGTCTTCCCCTCACCTTTTCGCCAGCCAGCGATCCACGCTGAAGCGTCCCGGTCCGGCGACGAAATAGATCAGGAAGCCGCCGATCATCGACATGTTCTTCCAGAAATTGGTGTCCTGCGCGCGGTGCCGCGCCGCGTCGGCGATCAGCCAATACGCATGCGAGGAAAAGCTGGCGACGATCGTGAACACGATCAGCACGATGGCGACATAACGCGCGGCAAAGCCGAACATCAAAAACAGCCCGCCGAAAAATTCCGCCGGCACGGCGATCCACACCAACCATTCCGGCAGGCCGCGCGGCGGATAGGTCGCGGCCACCTGCGCGATGTGGAACAGCTTGGGGAAGCCGCTGCTGAGATAGATCCAGCCGAGCAGGATACGGCCGGCCAGCAAGATGAAGTCACTGGTACTCGTCGCGATGCCGTCGGCGCACGACAGCGCGGAATGGGAACTTCTGGTTGGCGTCATTGGAATGGAGGTCCTGTCATCGCCCCGCAGGGAAAACATCGGGCGCTCGCAATAATTCCGCGCCGCGCCGCTGTCCAATGCCGATGACGTTACTTGAAGACGCCGAGCGTATAGGCCGTCAGCGCGAAGCACGCGGCCGCGACGGCGAGGATCAGCCAAGTCATGCCGGTCGGATTTTCCAGCGCGGCGGTGCCGGGATTGGCCGGGTCGTAGTGCACATCGACCGCTCCGTTGAGCGGATATTTCGCCGTCACCTTCTCGGCGGCGGCGCGCGAGCCGGACACCGCAACGCCGAGCTTGATCTGGTTGCCGCGATAGTCGCGGCCGCGCACGGCGTAAGCGAACTCGACCGCGGCGCGGTACGACTTGCTGCTGTGGCC
>DASZPK010000072.1:0-3331 GCA_035550335.1 Chthoniobacteraceae bacterium
GATGAGCGCGGCGGCGGGATCGCGCGCGCGCAAGTCTTCGAGCGCCATGACCCGGGCGGAATAAACGATCTGCCGCAAATACGCGGCGGCGCCGATGCGGCCATGCGGGGCGGAGTTCCAGCGCCAATAGCGCTCGAGGACTTGTGGAAGGTTGTTTTGCGAGATGGAGAGGAGGCGCAATTTCGGGTCGAGGACCATGTCGCGGCCCGCGGCGAGGAGGCGCGCGCCGAGATCGGCGTCCTCGCAATGGATGAGCGCGGGATCGAAACCGCCCGCGGCTTTCACGGCGGAAGCGCGCAATAGTGCGCCGCCGGTGGCGAGCATGGCGCGGCGGCCGGCGCTCGCGGGGGGCGACTTGAAAAGATGGCGGCCGCGCCAGCGCTCGACGGCGTTTTGCGGCGGCGGCTGCGCGACCCAGCCGAAGACGGCGGCGACGTTGGGGTCGTCGAACCACGGGAGGGCGTTTTCGACAAACGCGGGGTCGAGCACGATGGCGGAATCGCAAAAGAGCACGAGCTCGTGCGCGGCAGTTTCCATCGCGAGCGCGCGCGATGCGCCGCGGCCCTTGTTTTCGCGCTGTTCGATCATGCGCACGCCGAGGGAGGCGACGCATTCCCGCGAGCCGTCTGAGGAATGGTTGTCCACGACGAAAAGCTCGTCCACGGGGCGGCTCTGCGCGCGCACCGACGCGATGGCTTCGCCGATGGTGCGGCTGGAATTGTAACACGGGATGCACGCGCTGATTTTCATGCGGCGGGAATGATGTTGCGCTCGCGCGCGAGGCGCAGGATGGCGTCGCGCACCTCGCCGGCGGTGATTTTGCGCAGGCATTCGAGGCCGTGCGCGCAGCGTTCGCCGCGGCTCTCGTGGATCCAGCACGGGCCGCATGGGATTTTGACGGCGAGATTGATGTTCCCACGGTAGCCCAAGGACTCCGGCGGGCGCGATGCGCCATGGATGATGACCGAGGGCACGCCGAGGCCGTTCGCGGCGTGCATGAGGAAACTGTCGGGCCCGACATGCAAATCCGCGGCGGAAAGCACCGCCATCGATTGGCGCATTTCGAGCGTGCCGGCAAAACGCTGCACGCCGGGGATGATCGGCTCACGGCCATCGCCAAGGTGCACAAGATGGAATCGCCCGCGCAGGCTTTCGATGACTTCCAGCCAGCGCTCCGGGGGCCAGTTTTTCACCGGCTCCTTGCTCAGCATGTTGAAGGCGAGCACGGGCAGGCCGTTGCGCTCCAGCAGCGCGGCGGCCTCCTTCCGCTCGGCATCATCGAGGTAGACGCGCGCGCGGTATTCGTAATCCGGAATGCGCAGCGCGCGGGCGATCGGTTCATGGACGTTCGAGCCCGGGTCCTTGCGGGTGATGTGGTCGAGATACCACGACCAGACGCAGAGGCGGCTCTCGGGGGCGTTCGTTTCGTCGATGTTGGGGTCGCGCGCCACCAGTTCCGGGTTGGGCGTGATGAGATTCAGGAGGAGGTTTGGAAAACACCGTTTTACATTCCGGCAGACGGTGGCGGAAAGGAGCGTGTCGCCCGGCGCGCCGAAGGCGTCGAACACGGTGAGGCGGGCGCGGAGAAGCTCCGCCAGCCGGAGACGCCCGAGGAAAAAACGGTTTGCGTGCCAGCGGATTTTCGCGCCGGGGCCCGTGGTCCCGCGCATAAGGCCGGCGGTATCGACACTCATGGGGCGCGGCGGTAGAGTTGGACACCCGAGGAACACCAGCCGCCGTCCAGCGGCTCCGCCCGCATGCGGCGCACATCCTTCACATAAACGAACCCGCCGGCTTCGAGCGCGGCGCGCAACGGCGCGGCGGCGGCCCCCTCGCGGTCGCGCGAATGCCATTCCATCAATATCGCACGGGCATGCGTATAAACATCCTTGTAACACTCCACAAAATCGGCCTCGCCCCCCTCGATGTCCACCTTCACCAGGTCGTAGGGCGGGGGGAGCGCCGCAAGAATGGCCGCGGGGGTGACGATGCCGACGCGCCGGACCTCCTTCGCAGCTTCCCCATTGCGAGCGGCGATGTCCATCGAGGAAATCATCCCGTCGCGCAACGCGAAATCGCGGTCCCCTCCCCCTTTCGATATGAGGCCGGAAAGATACTGGTAATTTTGCGCGAGCCCGTTGCGGTCGAGCGCGGCGCGGGCAAGCGGCTCCATGCGCGGGTCGGCGTCGACGAGCAGCGCGTTCCATTCCCTCCCCTGCCCCGCCGCGGCCAGCCGCCACGCGAGCCAGAGCGAAAAATACCCGGCATGGCTGCCGAGATCGATCCAACGGCGCGGCAGCGGGATTTCGTCAAAAACGGCCGCGTATTCCCCGGCAACGAATATCTCGCTGAAGGAATGGACGGCGTCGCGAGTGAGGAGCGGGCAATGGAAGCCATCGCCGAGCGGGATGCTCAATTGCAGGTCGGGATAATAATCGATGAGGAAATGATGCGCGGCGCGTTCGCGGATGAAACGGGCCCCCAAGGCCAGCGTGAGCGGGAGTTTGAGAAGTTTGCGGAGCGTTTTCAAGAATGGGATGCCGCGCCCGCGGCGCGCCCGCTTCGTTCAGGCGTCGTGTTTTACAGCGTAATACTCGGGATATTTGTTGTAATAGTAATCCTTCATCATCTGGTTCACGCCGTTGCAGACGACGCCGATGAGGTTCACCTGCCGCCGGCGGAGGAGTTCGATGGCCTCGCGGCTGCGGCGCGCCGAGGAAAACGAGAAGCGCAGCACGAAAATCGTCGCGTCGATCTTCGGCGCAAGGCTGGTGGTGTCGTCGGCCACGAGCACGGGCGAGCTGTCGAAGACGATGGTGTCGTAGAGTGGGTAGACGCGCGTGAGCAATTCGTCGGCGCGGTTGCCGAGGTAATTTTCGCCGGGGTTCTCGAGGTTCGCGCCGCGCGCCATGAGGGAGAGGTTCGCGATTTTCGTGGGGCGGGCGGCCTGCTCGACGGTGGCGGCGCCCTTGAAGACGTCGCCGACGCCGACCGAGTTATCCATGCCGAATTTTTCGTGGATCGCGCCGCGGCGCAGGTCGCCGTCGATGAGCAGCACCTTCGCGCCGGCATAAGCCATTGTGATCGCGAGGTTGACGGCGATCGTGGTCTTTCCCTCGTTCGGCACGGCGCTGGTGACGAGGAAGGTCTTCGGCGGCTGACCCTCGACCGGGAGGTAGAAAATGGAGGAACGCAGCGCGCGCATCGACTCGAGGAACGCGGGGCGCCGGTCCTCGGGATTGAAGGCAAGCAGGTTTTCCGCTTTCGGCTCCTCGGGAATTTTTGAGAGCACGCCCTCGTCGAAATGCGACTGGAATTCGCCGAAGGAATT
>DASZPK010000073.1:0-2085 GCA_035550335.1 Chthoniobacteraceae bacterium
CCATCTCGCGCCTCACCGAGGTGAAGGGGAAGGCCCGCCTCGAGGAAATCGCCCGCATGCTCGGCGGCAAATCGGATTCGGCGCTCGCGCACGCGAAGACGCTGCTGGAGGGGAAATGAACCATGATTCGTTTTCAATACAACCCGGTTTTCAAGGACTATCGGGCGCTGAATCGCTACGTTTTGTTTCGCGGACGGCGTCTGGTGGCTTGGGTGGCGATTTTCGCCGGGATGTTGATGGTCCTCACCACCACGGTGGTCAATTCGCCTGACGAGATGAAAACCGCGGAAGGGATGGTTGCGCTGTTGAAAGTGGCGATTGGCTGCGCACTTTTTTTCGTAATCCTGTTTGCGTTTTTTTATTGGCGGGTGCGCAGGCGATGGAATGCGGCGGAGGAACTCAGGACGCCCAGGGATTACGAGATGGACGATGCAGGCATCCGCGTAAAGGGGGAGTTGTTTCAAGGCTCCATGGAGTGGAAGCTCTTCAAGACCGCCGATTTCAGCAGGGGATATGCTTTTTTAAAAACGGGGCAAAATCTGTATTACTATTTCCCGATATCGGCATTCCCGGATCAAAAAGCATTCCTCGAATTGGTCAATCGGCACGTGAAAGTCTCGAAGCGCTGGGAAAGAGCGCTGCTGAAAACCGGGGCGGCTTAGCGCATTATTTGTAATCCGGATGATTGGGCCGAAGGGTGGAATGATGGATCGCCCAGTAAACGGCGACACCTGCGATCCCCCAAATGACGGCGGTGAGGCACCACGCAAGCGGTCCCACGAGGAATGTCCCGGGGCGTCCAGATGGGGAACTCAATTTGTTCGCATCGGCAAGCACTGCGAAGGCGAAGAGCAGATGCAACACAACCGTAAGGCAAATGATGAGGATTGGAAATACGCCGAAGCCGGACATGGAGGTGATGGTCATATCATTTTCTAACGGCGCGACGCATGATTGTTTGGTGCTGCAAGTGCCGCGCCTTGATTTACGCCTGTTTTACATGAGTCAGGCACGCATGACAAGCGGGTGTCCTGTTAACAACTCCGTCCACGAGCATTGTAGCGTGCGGTGTCCTCACCGCAGGAATGGCGTCGCCACGAAGGATTCCCGAGCGGCGTCCACCGTCTCCGCTGAGGACAGCGGACCCTGCAATTATCCGGCCCGAGGCCCGTTTCTCCGTCGGTGAAGCCAAGACCGCACGGTCCACGCCGAGAAACAGCCGGATAGCAACCACATCAACGCGGTGACGAAGAAACCGAAGGAGTCGCCGCTGATTTCTTGTTTTATGCCCGTTGCGTTCGAGCTTGTGGTTTCCATGTAGTCGAACAATTCCAATTTGGGAAGTGAAGCGGGCAATACAAGATATTCGCGGGTGTGTTTCGCCAGCCGTTCGTCAGGGCTGTATTCGTAGTGAGCGCTTGTCCCAACCAGGAACTTGGAGCCCTTTATTCCCTCTGCATCGAACTTCTGTTCAGCTTGCGGCCATGGCGAAAACCAGCCGTATATCACCAGTAGTGGCAGCGAAAAAAATCCGACGAGGAAACTCAATCGCACTACCCACAGAATAACGGATTTCCATTTCCTCCAAAGCCGGAGCCAATTTTCAAACATAAACGGATGCCCTCCTACGACAGCCTCACCAGATCGCGCAGGAATTGCAGCCAGATGAAGAAAAGCCCGCGCCACGAGTAGCGGATTTGCCCCTCGCCGGCATCGGTGAGCACACCTTGGGCGAGGTTGTGGGCGATCTGGTCGCGCAGGTCTTTTTGAATCTCGACCTGGATCTGGTCGCCGCTCAATTCCTCGAGTTGCGAAACCTCGATGCCGTTCTGCCTCAGGAATTCCCGGTGGCTTTCGTACATTTGCAGGAAAGTGTCGGTGGCGCGCATCCGGTTGGTTTTCAATTGCGGCACCGGCTTGAGGCTGTGCGAGAAGGGGTAATTCCATGTTGTCCAGACGGAGCCGTCCTTCGCGCGCGAGGAGATGCTGAGGTAATAAAACGCGATGTCCTGCTGGTCGATGAAGCAGATCGCCGCCTGGGCGCGCTCGCTCTCCTTGTAAAACAAGCGAAAGAACTGCCGGTAG
>DASZPK010000074.1:0-15041 GCA_035550335.1 Chthoniobacteraceae bacterium
ATGATGAGGCCGGTGTTGTCCCACGCCCAGGTCATCGAGAGCGCGTCATCCTTGTGGATATATTCGGGCCATTTGAGTCCCAGTTCGTTGAGCCGCACTTCGTTCATCGTGCAGGGCGTGGTCCCGAGCAGCGCCCCATCGAGATAGACATCGCATCCCGGCGGGTCGGATTCGATCGTCACAGTCCGGTCCTTCGGGGAGGGGACTCCGGATTTGTGGCACGCCGCGAGCGCGAGCAATGCGGCGCCCAATGCAGCCAGCCGGTAGGGGATAATATTTCGCATGGATGGGGACGGCGCGGAGGCATGTCACCAAGTAAATAATCATCCGCGCCTGCTGAAAATTTGAACCACCGGCCGCGAACAAACAAGGGCGGATTTTACGGAAGTAGCAGCCCATGAGTGCATTAAATCGCAATGCCAAGCGCATAGGTAATACTACCTATTTTTAGTGATTGACATACCTTAAGTAATCCCCTATTTCCGAGCGCTCAAAGTGGGATCCAAAGTTATGAGTGGAAAGCAGCAAATCGATGCGCTGGCGGACCGGATCAAGCGCGAAATTGAAAGCCTCGGGGCGTGCAGCCTGGAACAACAGGAGCTCGCAGTCCTCTGGGGCGATGACACCAACATGCCACACGTGGAGTATCAAATGAGAATCGCCAATTTCTCGCTCCAATACGGGTTCATTCACCGCATGGATGCGGCATACCGCAGGATCTGCTTCCGCAAGGCGGGGGTGCTTTAGGGCGGCGGCTTTACGCCGTCACTTCCACGCCTCGCGCCACATCTCCGGTTCCCAGCGGCCCTCGTCCATCTCGATGAGCTCGAAGTCGGTGAGAATGCGCCCGTCATTGGCGAGGCCGTAGTCCTTGATCGCGTTGGGCAGCCACGCGTCGGTCTCGTCGTCGCGCCAGCCGCGTTTGCTCATGAAGCTGTTGTAAATGAGGATTTCCTCCGCGGTGAGGCGGCGTCCGTTGGCCATGCACCATTCGAGCGCGGCGGCATCGTCGAGACCAGCGAGCACGCGCTCGCGCACCGCCTCGTAAGTCACGCGCAGGTAGCGGCAGGTGCGCCCGTCGAACCCCTGGCCGAGCATGTCGAAATAGTCGGTGGGAAGTTTGCCCGCTGCGTGGAGGCGGATCTTCGAGCACATCCGCGCGAAATAAAACAGGCCCCCGGTTTTTTCGTAGCAGCCTTTGATGCCTTCGATTCTCATGGGCAAAATCGTGGGTGTTTACAAATCATTTGCAAGCGCATATTAAGGTTTTGCCATGCAATCACTCCTCCCCATTGCGCGCCACCCGGCGCGCGGTCTCCTCAAAAAATCCCTCGCCGTCGCGGCCATCGCGTGCGCCGGCTTCGCTTCAACCTCCCAAGCCCAACAAGCCTCTCCCGCGCCATCGCCATCGCCCGCGGCGGCTGCCAACGACGATTTCTACCAATTTGTCAACGCCACCGGCGGCGCATTCACTGATGCCCAAGCCGCATGGAGCATGGATGGCGGCAACACATGGCATTCCTTCAGCGAGGCAAAATCGGCCCCCGCCCGCATGGGCAACGGGCGGCTTTATTTCAAACTGCAGAATGACAAGGGAACCTGGCAGGATTTCATGGAATACGCGCAGGACAAAAACGCGTGGCACGGCAACACCACCTACGTGGACGCGCTCGTGATCCCGCTCACCATCGAGCTCGTGCGGGCCGATGGCTCCGAAATCAAGCTCGGCATGGACCAGTCGCGCAAGGGGATGTTTGACATGTTCAAGAAAGACGCGCCCAAGGAATTTCTTTCATGCGTCGTGGGCGACGAGCGCATCGCCTCGCCGAACCAGGTGGACTTCGCGGAGGGCAAACCCTTCGCGAACTATTTCGACAAATACGTCGATGAAATCTGGGACATGTATGCGCAGCCGAAAACGCTCCCGAGCGGCTGGACCGGCCAGGTGGTCGATGGCGCGTTGAAATTCACCAAGCCCGGCCAGAAGGATTGGGTGCTCAAGAAAAAGCCCACGACCCAGGAAATCCTGCTCGGCGCGGGCGAGCTGTCCAGCAGCCCCGGTTTTTGCGCGGCGTTCAACCGGCACATAGCGGCCGATCCCGGCGACTGGCGCGATCCCTCGAAGTTCTACCAGCAGCTCCCCTACAACTACTATTCCAAGTTCATGCACGAGCACACCGTGGATGGCCGGGCATACGGATTTTGTTACGACGACATGGCCGAGCAGGCCTCCTTCGCCAGCGCCAAAGCCGTGAAACTCGTCGTGACACTTTACTGGGATGCCGTTCCGCCCGCCAAGGAAGCGAAAGCCCGAGAAATGGCTTACCCGGACAAAAAATAGGTTCGAGGTTGGACCTTGTGTGCATCAATTTGCACTTTCTTGTAAGATTGATCCCTGGGTGCGCATATTAGAGTTGCTATGCAGCAACTTTCCCCTTCCGTGCGCTTCCCCCGGGTGAGTAATTTCGTGGCGAAATCCCTCGCCGTTTCCTTCATTGCAACGACGGCCTTTGCTGTAAAAACCTTTGCCCAAGCCCCGGCTCCCGCAGCCGCTGGCAATGGCGATTTCTATGAATTCGTGAATGCCACCGGGGGCGCCTTCACCGATGCGCAGATTTCGTGGAGCTTCGATCAAAAGACCTGGCACCCTCTCTCCGAGGGCAAGTCCGCCCCGGCCAAACTGGGCGGCGGCGGGCGCATCAACTTCCGGTTGAGCAACGACAAGGGCACCTGGCAGGATTTCATTGAATACACGCACAACAACAATTGGAACGGCAACACCACCTATGTGGACGCCTTCGTCATCCCGCTCACCATCGAGCTCTTCAAGAACGATGGTTCCTCGGTGAAACTCGGCATAGACCAATCGCGCAAGGCGCTTTTCGATCTTTTCAAGCAGCAGGCGCCGCCGGAGTTCCAATCATGCGTGGTGACCGATCCCAAGACCGGCGAATTCAAGCGCATCGCCTCGCCCTTCCAGGTCGATTTCGGCCCCGGCAAGCCGCAAAATCATTACTTCGACAAATACGTGGACGAAATCTGGGACATGTATGCGCAGCCGAAGACACTCCCCAGCGGATGGACCGGCAAGGTCGAAAACGGCGTGCTCACCCTTTCCAAGCCCGGCGGCAAGACCTACACGCTCACACGCAAGCCGACTACGCAGGAGATTCTCCTCGGCCAGGCCGAGATGGGCAAATCCGCCGACATGTGTTCGGCCTTCAACCGCCACGTCTTCGCCGATCCCGCCGATTGGAGCGATCCCTCGAAATACTACAAGACCCTCCCCTACAATTTTTACGCGAAGTTCTGGCACGAGCACACGGTCGACGGCAAAGCCTACGGCTTTTGCTACGACGACTACGCCGGCCAGGCCTCCTACATCAGCGCGCCCGGCAAGAAACTGGTCGTGACCCTCTACTGGGACGCCTCGCCCCCGGCTACGATGCCGAAATCAAAATGATTCTCCCGCTTGAAATAGCAGACAGGCCCGCCGAAAAGAACTTCTCTCCCAAGGAGGCGCCCGTAAGGGCGCAGTGGCGTATCGTTTGAGAATCCACGCCGAGCAACCGCCACGGTTGCCGTTGTATTAGCAATCGCCGGCTGCCCGGCGTTGGGTTTTCAGATTGGTACGCCACGGGAGGGGCGGGGCTCAGTGCCTTCGGAACGGCACTCCGAAAAGCACATCATCGCCGCTCTCTTCGTCTTCCGCTTTGCGGTAGTGGATCGCCAGGAACACCTTTTTGAAATCGGGAGTCCACACATGGATCTCAGTGCCATCGTCGAGCAGGAATAGCAGCGTGCCGCCCACATTGCCCATGTATGCGGAGCCCTTCGATTTGGTTTGCCAAAATTGCTTGCTGAACCCATCCGGGCGGCCCAGCCTCGCCAGCAGATATTTGATCGTGGGAGGCGATTGTGCCTTGAAAACCGCGGCGATCCGCGCCGATTTGCGGTTGCGTGGGGGAATGTCGGTGGTGAGTTGCGCTGGCAGTTTCTTATTCCATTTCCAATCCTTCGTGGCGTAAGAGTCCGCAATCGCGATGATGCGCGCGATGCCAGGTGAGGCGTCCTTCGCGTCTTTCAAGGGGCCGATGTTGACCTCGATGCTGTTGGTCGATTCGACGTCGAGCGTCACGCTTTGACCGTCCATGACACCGGGGCCGGGCTTGTCGAACCGGAAATGGCGCACCGTATCCAACGCGGCTTCGAAGATGGTCTTCATCTCCGCGTCCGAAATCTCCGTTTGGCAATACGTGATTTTGAATTCATTCGGGATTCTCGTGGGAAGATAGCCGTCGTAGCTGCGGACTTGGATCGTGAGAAGCGGGTGCGGGCCGCCTTCGCAGTGGATGCGGTAAGCGCCGTTTTCTGTCAGCGTCACCGATGCGGCGCCATAGGGGTATTCGAGTTTCAAGTCCTGCGCGCGACAAGACAACCCGGCAACGACGAACGCGAATAGGAGCGCGATGCGGAGGGAACGCATGGCGGATTTTTACGAGAACGCTCGTAAAACAAAAAGCTAAATCACGGCTTCCGCGCCGACACCGCGCGCCATGCCTCACGCGCGTGCACGCACAGCCAGTTCAACGCGGTGATGATATGCGGGCCGAGGTTGATCATTCCCAGCGCCGCAGATGGTGGCGCACCTCCTGCGGGATATCCCGCTTCGAGCATTTCTTGCAATACAAGTCATTGAAAGAACCCATCGTCGCCCCCTTTGCCAGTTTCCCTTCCTTGTCCACGCACGTCGCCCCGCAATGCACGCAGCGGCTCCCGAAACAACTCGGGCACACGTGGCGGAGCAGCAACCCCGTCACCCGGTACGCCCGGGCGTTTGCACTGCCACAGATGCCGCAACTTTTCGTTTCCATCACCTCAGGCCGCTCCTTAATCCCTCCATAAAAAAACGAACAGTCCGGCTGGTCCCATCGACGAATCCCCCCGAATCCTTCAACGTTCCCCTCCCAGCCGGACTGCTTTGAATCGTTTCCCGCTATTTGCGTGAACAGATTCCCATTTAGCACCCCCCATACCAACCCGGCTCAAAATCAAAAAAATCGCAATTTTCCAGAGTAAAATTTTTCAATTCGCGCGTGGCACCAAAAAATCGAGGCATAAACCCGCGCGAAAACTGGCGAATTTTAACCAAAAAACTGGCGCATTTCATACACGGTGAAAAGGAAGTGGAGAGTGAAAGTCGAAAATGGAATCGCGCATGGCGGCAGGATTCCACTTTTCACCTTTTTAAACGCGATTGCTTTTTCCCCCGAACGGGCGCATACTTCCCCCATGAAAACAATCCCCCTGTTTTTGTTCGGGGCTGCGTTGTTGTTTCTCACGCCGGCCCTCCACGCACAGCTCTCCGCCACGCAAGTCCTTTCCGAGGCGCAAACCGATTACATCCGCGGCGACCTTGACGCCGCCAAGGAGCGCTTCCAACTCGTCCTCGAAATCGATCCCAACAACATGACCGCGCGCAATTACCTGCGCATGATCGAGACCGCCCAGAGCAACAAGGGCAAGAACGGCGAACTGGAAAAAACGCTCGACGCCATGGTCATCCCGCACATCCAGTTGAAATCCGCCTCGTTCGATTCCGTGATCGAATACCTCAAGCAGACCGCCGAAAAAATCTCGAACGGGAAAACAAAGGTGAATTTCGTCATCGCGATCCCCGAGGACGAGCAGAAGAAACCGGTGAGCCTCGACCTTTCCGATGTCCCCTTCACCGCCGTGCTCCACTACATTTCCGAGCAGACCGGCTTCCAATTCAGCATCGATAAATACGCAATCACCGTGAAGGAACCCTCGGCCGCACCGGCGCCCGCGCCAGTCACCACTCAGCCCGCGGTGACCGGCACGGACAATATGCCCGCGCCGAAGTAAGCCTTCACCATCGGCCCGATCGCCTCTTTCACCGCGTCGATCGCTGTCTTGCAGTCCGTATATTTCCCTTCGATGAGCTTTGTTGAAACCTGGTCGAAGCCTTTTCTTGCGGCGGCGATCTGCTCGCGCGCCTTGTCCTTGTCTTCCGTCTCGCCCGGTTCCGACGCCGCATCCGCTGCGTAAAAATCGACCTTCCACGCGCCGTCCACTTTTTTGAGCCGCACCCCCACATGGCCCGACGCGTCCGCCAGCGACGCCTTGTCCCCGTCGATCTCCTCCTTCAACTCGTCGAAATTGGCTGGCATCGTAGGCAGATGGCCGAGGCTCTCGATCTCCCGTGGCAGTTCGCAGGAGTCGCCGAACCTCGACTTGAGCGCCATCTCAAACACATGTTCCGCGGAGACCACCTCAGCGACCCCGGCGTAATACGCGTACGAATGCGTCCCGTTCCCGATCACCAGTTTGCTCATCGCATCCTCGTCCCCCGCCGCCACCGCATTTGCGAAAGCCAGCGCCACGCCCTTCGGCGTCGACAGGTCAGGCCCCGCATCTTCGCCCGCGGCAGGCGGCGGTGTGGCCGTGCCCGCCTGGGGCTGCGGCGCCGCCCCGGGCCGTTTCAAGTAAAAAAAGCAGAGCGCTCCCATCAACAAAAGCAACGCCCCTATGCGGATGAAAATATTCATGAAATGTTTCTTTGATTCCTACTGCGGATGCTGCACCCGCAGCGCCGACATCGACTGGAAAATACCGACAATGATCGAGTAAGCCACGATGCCCACCACGATTGCCATGATGATAATCACCGTCGGCTGGATCAGCTCCGTCAGCCGCTGGATGCGTTTGCCGAGTTCCTTCTCGTAGCGCGTGCCGATCTTCTCGAATGCCGCGTCCGCGTTGCCTGTCTGCTCGCCGACCACGAGCATGTCGATCATCAGCGGAGGAAAACCGCCCACCCGCTTCAGCGCCTGCGAGAGAGCACCCCCCTCGGAAACCATCTCGATCGCCTTCCCGAGCAGCACTTGAAAATAAACGTTCCCCGCCGCCTTGTGCGTGAGCCGAAGGCTGGTGAGCATCGAAACGCCGTTGCCCAGCAGGTTTGCCATCGTGTGCGAAAATTGCGCGTAAATCCGCGCCAGCATGATCGGCCCCACGAGCGGCAGCCCGAGTTTCGCACGGTCCCACCACGCCCGGCCGGACGCCGTCTCCTTGAATCTCCAGAACGTGACCGAAACGAACGCGATCCCGCCGGCCACCGCCCACCAGTAGTGCGCGAAAAAATTGCTCAACGCGATCAGGATTTGCGTCGGCAGCGGCAGCGTGGTCGCGCCTGTCTTCGTGAGCAGGTCGATCAATTCCGGCAGCAGCACCGTCATGAAAACCACCATGAGCACGATGCCCGACCCGAAAATGAAAGCCGGATAAATCAACGCTTGTGTGACACGGCTCTGCAGCTCGCCCAGCGCCACGAGGTAGGCCGCCTGCCTCCGGAGCAGTTGCGGCAGCGCGCCGCTCAATTCCCCCGCCGCCACGAGGTTGCAATACAGGTCGCCGAAACTGTCCGATACCGATCTCAGCGCCACGGAAAAATTCACGCCGTCGCGCACCCTCTGCCTCAGGGCCGATACCACCGATTTGAGCACCGAGAGCTCGTTGCGCTCCTCCATGATCCGCAGCGCGGTCTCGAGCTGCAAGCCCGCATCGAGCAGGTCGCTCAACTCCTCCGTGAACGTGATGACTTGCGACCGGGTGAGCCGCACCGGTCCCTCCGGCGCTCCCGCGGGCGTCTCGGTCCGCGCCCCTTCGTCGGCCGCAGCCATCGAGACCGGCTGTAGATTTTGTTCGTCGAGCTTGCGGTACGCCTCGGTGCGGCTCTGCGCCTGGAGTTGGCCGGTGACCTTCTCGCCGTTGGAACGCAGCGCCTCGTAGGTGTAAACGCTCATGGCCCCTAGTCGTTGCTCTCCACGTCGGAGGCCGTCACGCGCATCACCTCGTCCACCGTGGTCGCCCCCTCGATCACCTTCATCCACCCGAATTGCCGCAGCGGGACCATCCCGTCCTCCAGCGCCGCCGGGCGCAATTCGCCGGATGTTTTACGTTGTATCACGAGCTCCTGGAGGTGCGGCGTCATCTCGCAGATTTCGAAGATCGCCGTCCGCCCGAGGTAACCGGTGTTGCGGCACCGCTCGCAGCCGCCCGGCTTCATCACTTTCGCCGCGTGTTCCACCGGGAAGCCGACCTGCGCCAGGTACTCCTCGGAATACCCCGCCGGGTGCTTGCAATCCGGGCAGAGCACGCGCACCAGGCGCTGGGCGATGAACGTCCGCACCGACGCCGTCACCAGGAACGGCTCCACGCCCATGTCGATCAGTCGCGTAATGCCGCCGATGGCGTCGTTCGTGTGGAGCGTGCTGAACACGAGGTGCCCCGTGAGCGCCGAGCGGATCGCGATCTCCGCCGTCTCGAAATCGCGCATCTCGCCCACCATGATCACATTCGGGTCGCCGCGCAAAATGCTCCGCAGCGCCTTCGCAAAAGTCAGGTCAATCTCCGGCTTCACAGCAATCTGGATCACCCCGGGAAGTTTGTATTCCACCGGGTCCTCGATCGTCACGATGCGCCGTTCGCGCGTGTTGAGCGTCGAGAGAAAGGTGTAAAGCGTCGTCGATTTGCCGCAGCCCGTCGGCCCGGTAAGCAAAATGATCCCGTTCGGCATCGCCAGCAGCCGCCGGATCAACGCCTGGGATTTCGCGTCGAGCCCGAGCCGGTCGAACTCAAACACCTGCTGCCCCAGCAAGCGCAGGCTCACGCTCTCGCCGGTCACCGATGGGATCGTCGCCACGCGCACGTCGATCGGCCGCCCGTCGAGTTCAAGGTTGATGCGCCCGTCCTGCGGCAGCCGCCGCTCGGCGATGTTCAGGTTCGCCATGATCTTCAGGCGCGAGATGAACGACGCCTGCAAAATGCGGATGTTCGCCGGCACCGGCGTCTCGTGCAGCACGCCGTCGATGCGGAACCGGATGCGCAAATCGTTTTCCATCGGCTCGACGTGGATGTCGGTCGCGTGCTCGCGCAGCGCCTCCTTGATGATCTGGTTCACGAACGAAACCACCGACGCCGTGGAATCCTCCGCGTCGAGCACGTTCGTCTCCTGCTTGAGTTCGGCGAGCACCTCCTCCTCGCCGCGCCCTTCCAGCAATTGATCGAATGTTTCCGCCCCCACGCCGTAGCCCTGGCGAAGCCCCTGCAAAATCAATTTTCGTGTCGAAACCCGCCATGCGATTTTCTCCGGCACCGCCTGCGCCACCGCCTGGCGCGCGGAGAGATTGAACGGGTCGTACGTCACGAGCGTCAGTCCCTTCTCGTCCGCCGCGTGCGGAAAAAGATGGTGCCGCAGCGCGAGCCACGCCGGGAATTTCTCGCGCAATGGCGCCGCCACCGCCGTCATCGCCTCCTCGTGCCACGGAATCCGCAGCCAGCCGGCCACCGCCTGCATGAAGCGCGTTTCATCAACCACTTTCTCATCGAGCAGCGCGGCAATGAGCTGGCGCTGCTGCGCCGCCGCGTCGCGCAGCGTTTTTTCGCATTGTTCCCGGTCGGCCCCGCATTCCGCCGCCATCTCCGCCAACTGCCCGATGAGGCCGCCAGCCGCTTTCCTGGTTGGTGTTTCCACTGCCATGGCGGGGGCGGTCACGGGTTCGGGTCGCCCGAGAAAATGGATTTCAACTCCCTTGGCCCCACCTTCTCCTCCGTCTTCGGCCCGATGGGCGGCTGGGCAAAATCGGTCGCGTTCTTCCCGACGATCGCCCGGTTTGTCTCGTTGGTGGTGGCCGCCGCGAGCTGGTCATCGTTATCGACGACATTGGGCTGGATGAAAATCACGAGCTCGTCGCGCTCCTTGCTTTTCTTCGTGTCGCGGAACGCCTGGCCGATCCACGGCAGGTGCATCAGCACCGGGATGCCCGTGAGGGTGCTGGTCGTGTTCTCGGTGATCAATCCCCCGAGCACCACCGCCTCGCCGTTGCGCACACGCACCGTCGTCACGATTTTTTGCGTCGCAATCGTCGGCACCGTGTTGCCCGCGATGGTCTGGTTCCCGGCGATGCTGTCGTCCACCTGCGCAATTTTGAGGTTCACTTCGTTGTTCGCGTTGATGAGCGGGATCACCTCGAGCTTCAGCACCACGTCCTCATAGGTGATGTTCGACTGGAGCGCCGTGCTGTTGCTCCCTGTGTTCACCAAATCCGAGAGCGTCGAGCTGGGGTAGGGGACGCGCTGCCCCGAGAGGATCGTCGCCTTTTTATTGTTCGTCGTGTAAACCACCGGGCGCGCCAGCACCTTGAACCGGTTCGTGCTCTCCAGCGCATGCACATACACGCTCACGTTTTTTGCAATCGTGCCATAAAGCGAAAGCCCCCCCGTGGCCGGGAATGCCGCCGCCGCCGTCAAATTCTCCGGCGTGACCAGCGCGTTGGTCGTGTTCAGCGCGCTTGCGGCGATGCCGTTCTGGTTCCCGCTCGTCGATTGCGGCGACTTGAACAGCTTCAAATAATCCACGCCCGTCTCGTTCGTGTTCGTCAATTGCAACTGCCCGATGATCGTCGAGAGATAAACCTGCGCCGGCTTGCGGTCGAGCCGGTCCAGGATCGCGCGCACCTTCTCCTGGCTCTCCGGTGTCCCGATCACGAGGATCGAGTTCGCCTTGTTGTCCGCGATGAGGTGCGTCTTGCCCACGATCACCGAGGTCGGGCCCTCATCCTCCGGCTCCGGTAAAATATCCTGCGGCTCCGACGGCCCGCCCGCGCCGGATGTGCCGCCCGGTTGCTGGTAGCTCTGCCCCTGCGTTTGCGCCTGTGAGGAGGGCCGGCTCGCGTTTTCCTGCGGAATCGAGGCCGTCTGCCCCGCCGTCCCCGTCTTTTGCTCCTCGCCGGCCGCCAGCGCATCCGCCAGCGTCTGCAGCACCTCCCGGGCCGACACATATTTCAGCGAGCACTCCATGGGGGTCCCCGTGCCCAAGTCTTCGTCAAACTCCCCGATCAAATTCTTGATGTACGGAAAATTCGCCGGGCGCGTGATCACCAGGATGCGGTTCGTGCGGTCGTCGGGCACCAATTGCACGGCGCCTGACACCAGCTCGTTCTCGTACAGTGCCCCGCCCGCATCACCCCCGCCAGCCGCGCCGAGGTTGCCGGGAACCGGCGCGGGCGTGTTTGCCGCCGGGTGCTTTTTTTCGCTTTTCTCGTTGTCGATCAGCTTCGAGATCGTCTCGGCCACCCGGGCGGCATCCGCGTGCTTGAGCGTGATGAACTCGCTCATCACCCGCGCCGGGGGCACATCCACCAGTTCCTGCAAATTGAGCAACTCCCGGATCAGCGGCGCGTTTTCCGTGATCACCAGCGCCTGTGCGTTCGGGACCTCGATCATCACCCCGTAGCTGTGCAGCGCCACGTGCTCCTTGAATATGGCCAGCGCATCCGCCGACCCGATGAACCGCAGCGGCATGAAATAACTCACGATCTCGTTCCCCGCCGGGATTTCCGCCGCATTATCATACAGCGGCACCGCCTCGCTGCGCGGCCCCTCCTCCTTGCGGGCCACGAAAATCACCTTCACCCGGTTCTCCGTGTCCGGCACGAGCGTGTAACCGTTCAGCAATAGCGACGCCTCGATGAAATGGATCGCCTGCTGCTTGGGCATCGCCTTTGTCGAAATGATGCTGATGTTCACCGCCCCCTGCCCGGTGAGGCTGCTGTCACGGATCAGCACCTTGCCCGTCAACCGCTCATAGAGGGCGAGAATATCGCTCACCGGGTTGTTTGGGTATTGCAGCGCGGGGACCATTTCATCCGGCGCCGCGGCCGGCTGGGGCTGGTTGCCCAGCGCTTCAGGCGCGGGCGGGGTCGGGGGGTTGTCGCGTTGCGGCACCGTCGGCGGCACGGGCGCCTCCTGCGCGCGTGACGGCAGGCAACTGTATAACAGCGTGATACCGACAAGCAGGGATGAAATTCTGCGCATGGAATGAAAGGAAGGTTGGTTGGAAAGCTGGTTGGGGGACGGCTAAGGCCGGGTTGGTGTGCTGAACGCCGGAATTGGCGGGCGCCGGACCTGTCGCACCGTTGCCGGAGGTCCCCCTTGGTCGCCGCCCCCCTGGATTTGGATCGATGCGTTCGGGATCGTCAGCACGCCTGAAATGGCTGCCGGGCGCGCGGGTTGCGCGGGAGGAGTCTGCGCCATCGCGAGCATCCCCCGGTCGAAACTGATGGTCGCCGTCTCCGCTCCTTTTTGCAGCGTTACCTTCGTCTTGAGCGGATCGTCATCCATCTGGACCGATACCACTTTGATCCCCTGTTCGTTCGGCTTTGTGTCCACCGTGAAGCGTTCCTGCGTCGTCCGGTTCACGACCGTCACCACGTCCCCGACCCCCCCCAGCACAAGGTTCTGGGCAAAACTTGGCGGCGGGGCCTCCTGCTCGGCCGACGCCACAATGAACGGCGAATGTTCCCAGAGCAGCGCGTAGCGGTTCATCGGGTACCCCTTCGGGATCGCATCATCGTCCGACGCCTGCCGGTCGGCGGCCATCAAAAAAGGCAAAGCCGCCCCTATCCCCCCCGCGAGGAGGAAAGCGATTTTCTTCTGGAGACGGATATTCATCATCAAAAGCGGGCGCGGACATCCCCGGGGGCCGAGGCTCGGAAACATACCCCCGGGGGAGGTATTTTCAAAGCAGAATCTTCCCCTTCCTAAGCCCTCTGTGCCGAGGCCCTTAACGCCCTCAGCACCCCAGGATCGCATCCGCAAATCAGAGCGGACTCAACCCGACCAGCGATGCTCCGTCAACCCCGGCCGCCGAGTCCCATACCACCACGGCCTTGGCCTCCGGGTGATATTCCCCCATGATGCTTTTGTTGGAATAGAGCTGATACGACTGCACGCCGTTCATTTGCGTGGTTGCTCCCGAGTAGGGATGAAATTGCTCCTTCGTGTTTCCCCCGGTTTTCTGCCAGAAACCGTTTCCGGCCGGGTTGTTCGCATTGAGCACGCTCATCACGTCCGCGACGCTCCAGTCCGCCCCCGAGCTCTTTTTGTAAATGAGATAGACGGTCTTCCCATCCTTGAACCCCGCCGTGATTTCGTAAGTCGAAGTGCGGTAATTGACCACCTTGATGTTCCCCGAGTTATGCGGTGAGCCGACCGGCTTCCCAAACGTCGCGCTGGTCGTGTCCTCGGCTTTGCCCAGTTGCCCGAACGCACTCCCCGCTGCCATGCAAACGAAGGCAAGAACGAAGAATATCTTCATTCCCGGCTCTTATCAGGCGCCCATGCCGGCGTCAATGATAACCATCCTGCGCGCATCCCTCACTGCCGCCACCGCGCAATCGGGTTCAACTCGCGGCAAAACGGGCATTCGGTTTTTTCATGCGCGTGCCCGCAATGGGGACACACCGCCCCGGTGGCAAACATATCGAAGCGGTTATTGCACGCTTCGCAAACCCAGATGTCCCCCGCGACCGGTTTTTCCCGGCACGACGGGCAAGCGAACCCCTCCGTCCTCGGCATCTTCTCGACCTTCCTTACATTGCGCGCGTAGCTGTTGACCTGCAAACTTTGTTGAACAATAAAGAGCAGCACCATCGCGAGCCACCACATCCCGTGGAGCCATGCCACCACCCCCAGGATCCCCCCGACAGCAATTCCCGCCACCGACGAAACGAGCAGGCTGCGCGTGCGCCCTATGGCAAACCACAGCAGCGCCTGCACGATCTGCCCGCCATCCAGCGGGTAAATCGGCAGCATATTGAAAACGAGCAGCGATGTGTTCATCACCGCTATCGCGAGAACGCAGTGGAACAGGTCCGGCCAATGGGTATTCCATCCCGCCGCTTCCCCCCACAGGTAAAGCCCCCACGTCACCGGCAACAGCACAACGTTCACCAGCGGCCCTGCCGCGATGCTCCAGAGCACCGCCCCGGGTCTTGGCGGCGGTCGCACGAAAGCGATGCCCCCGAGCGGCCACAGCACAATGCGTTCAGCCGTGCCACCGGTCTGCCGGCACGCCAGTGCGTGCCCGAATTCGTGCATCAGCACGATGGCGAACAACGCCAGGTATTCAATGAGGTTCCAAACAGCTGAACTGTATCCAACGTTTGTAAACAATGAATCGTGGGTTCCCTTCGTCGTGGAAAGCTCATACGCCGCTACGATGAACCACGAAAAATGCAGCGACACATTGATCCCCGCCGCGCGGAACAAATGGATCGATCCCGCGCTCAGGAAGCCGCGTTGCCGCGTCGGTTGCTTCTCCTCCTCTGGAGGCGGATTTCCCTGGCCGTCAGCCCCGCCCCCTTGCGACGGATCCTGTTTTTCCTCGATCATGCGATTACACTATCGCCGATCTCCTCGAAACTGCACATCAATTTGAACATCTGGAAGCGCTCCTCCACCTGCTCGCGCGTCAAAGTCCGCAACCGCTCAAGGCTGAATGCCTCCACGTTGAAACTCGCCAGCACGCTCCCCGCCACCACGCCCTGCTTCAGCAAATCGAAAGTGACTTCACCCGTGCCCGTGCCACCCGCGCGGCTTGCCAAGTATCCCGCCAGCCCGCCCGCGAACGTATCGCCCGCGCCCGTGGGGTCGTGGATGTCCTCCAGCGGATACGCGCCGCAGCTAAAAAATACGTCCGGCCCGAAAAGCAAACACCCGTGCTCGCCCTTCTTGAGCGCCACATACTTCGGCCCCAGCGCGCGGATCTTCGCGCCGGCCTTGATGAGGCTCGTCTCGCCCGTGAGCTGGCGCGCCTCGCCGTCGTTGAGGATGAGCATGTCCACGCGTTTCAGCAGCCGCAGCAATTCCTCCTTCGCGATGTTGATCCAGAGATCCATCGTATCCGCGATTACGAATTTCGGCTTCTGCATCTGGTCGAGCACATGATGCTGGAGCGCCGGCGCGATATTCGCCAGCAGCACATAAGGCGTCGCCGCATAAGCCGGCGGCAGCTTCGGCTCGAAATGCTCGAACACATTCAGCTCCACGCTCCGCGTATCGCGCGTGTTCAAATCCCAATGATATTCCCCCGACCACCGGAACGTCTTCCCCGGCACGATCTGCAACCCCGCGAGGTCAATCTTCCGCGAGCCGAAATAATCGATGTGCGCCTT
>DASZPK010000075.1:0-2486 GCA_035550335.1 Chthoniobacteraceae bacterium
GCCGTTTTCAGCGATGAGGTCGCGCTCGACCTCGACGAATAATTCGGTATCGGCAAGACGCACCCGGTCGCCGACGGTGGGACCGAACATCCCGGCATATTGCTTGCGGGTGAGGTTGAGGGGCATGGCTTACAATTTTCCGTCGATCTTGTTGTTCAGGCCGTACACTTCGCGCGCGCCGGCGAGGGCGACGAGTTCCACTTCCTTGGTGTCGCCGGGCTCGAAGCGCACAGCGGTGCCAGCGGCGATGTTGAGACGGAAGCCGCGCGCGGCGTTGCGATCAAAACGGAGCGCGGTGTTCGTCTCGAAAAAATGATAGTGGCTCCCGACCTGGATGGGGCGGTCGCCGGTGTTTGCGACGGCGATCACCTTCACCTCGAGCCCGGCGTTTGCGGGAAGGGGGGCGGCGTCTTTCGCAATGATGATTTCGCCGGGGATCATGCCTTGCGTTTGTGAATGGTGATTTTGTTGCCGTCGGGGTCGGAGACGATGGCCATCTGGCAGACGGGCGTTTCAAACACGTCCTCGAAGATCGCCGAGCCGTGCGCCTTGAGGAGCGAGACGACGTCGTAAATATCGTTCACCTCGAACGCGACCGTGGTTCCCTGCGACGAGGGGGTCCATGCCGGCTCGATATTGCTTATCGCGAAGACGACGCCGCCGACCTCGTATTCGACCCACTTGCCCTCGCAGGTGATGGAGGTCGGCTTGAGGGAAAGCACTCCTTCGTAAAATGCGCGGGCGCGGTTCATATTGGTGACGGGCGTTGCTACGAAAGGAATCGCTGTAATCATCGGATCGGATTGTGGACGGTGACAAGTTTGGTGCCGTCGGGGAACGTGGCCTCGACCTGCACCTCGTGGATCATTTCCGCGACGCCTTCCATGACGTCGGAGCGTTTCAGTATCGTCGTGCCAAAGCTCATCAACTCCGCCACCGATTTTCCATCGCGCGCGCCCTCGAAAATCTCGAACGTGATGATCGCGATGGACTCCGGGTAATTCAACTTCAATCCCCTCGCCTGCCGCCGCCGCGCAAGGTCGGCGGCCACGACAACCAGCAGTTTTTCCTGTTCGCGCGGTGAGAGATGCATTTTTTACAACTAGCCGGGGCGGTGATTAAAGTCGATAAAACCTGTATCGCCACAACATGCATCCCGAGGATGCCCGGAGTGGAAAAATACGCGCAGCGCACAATCGCGCCACGACATGGCTCCAACGAAAATCAAAACACTGGCATCCGTTTAGCAACCGATGTGCCACCTTCATTTTTAGTGCCGGAAAAATCGCCCAACAGAGGAAAATTTTGCGGCTTTGTTTTACAAACGCGTGCCGGGCGCAAAATATGCACAGTTGCGTGTAGCGTTTGTAGCCAGCATGCTGCTTTTTTGCCACGAACGGGAGCGCCACCAGTCCTTGCGCAAGCTACACGATAAGATGTTGTTTCACGACATCATCCGTAAGAGCGCTAATGGGGCCGGCAACGACCACCGCGCCGCGGTCCATGATGGCAAAGGTATCGGCAAGTTCCTTGCAGAAGTCGAGGTACTGCTCGACGAGCAGGATGCTCATCCTGCCTTCCTTGCGGAGTATTTTGATGGTCTCGCCAATCTGGTCGATGATGTTCGGCTGGATGCCCTCGGTGGGCTCATCGAGGATGAGCACTTTCGGCTCGGTGAGCAGGGCGCGGGCGATGGCGAGCTGCTGTTGCTGGCCGCCGGAGAGGTTGCCGCCCTTGCGCGAGACAAATTCCTTGAGGATCGGGAAGAGCGTGAACATGCGGTCCAGGTTTCCGTTGAGGCGCTTGCCCATGGCGATCGCGCCGATTTTCAGGTTTTCCATCACGGTGAGGTTCGGGAAAATATCGCGTCCTTGCGGCACGTAGCCGATGCCTTTGCGCGCGCGGAACTCGGGCTTGAGGCCGAGGAGGTCTTCGCCGTCGAGCGTGATGCTCCCTTCCGACGGCGTGCGCAGGCCGACAATACTGCGGAGCGTGGTGGTCTTGCCAACCCCGTTGCGCCCCATGAGGCAGGTGACCGCGCGATCGGGCACCTCGAGATTCACGCCGCGGAGGATGCGCGAGCCGCCGATACTGACATTCAAGTTTTCGATTTTAAGCATGGGACAAATTGCTATTCACGCCCGGACGCTCTTTTTACCGAGATAAACCTCGATCACTTTTTCGTTGTTCTGCACGGCATCGACGGTTCCTTCGCAGAGGATCGAGCCTTGATGCAGCACGGTGACTTTTTTTGCGATCTGCCGGACGAACACCATGTCGTGCTCGATCACAATGATCGAATGCCTGCCGGCGAGACTCATCAAGAGCTCGCCGGTCTTGTGGGTCTCCTCGTCTGTCATGCCTGCTGCGGGCTCGTCGACGAGCAGGAGTTTTGCGTTTTGCGCCAGGAGCATGCCGATCTCAAGCCATTGTTTCTGGCCGTGCGCGAGAGAGCCGGCCTTTGCCTCGGCCTTGTCGGCGAGATT
>DASZPK010000076.1:0-8654 GCA_035550335.1 Chthoniobacteraceae bacterium
GCCACGGAATCCGCCGCGTTGATCTCGCGGATGCGGTTCATGCGCGCGAGCGAAAGCGCGATGCCGCCCCGCAGCGGCACGCATCCGCCCACGTAGCCGTAGCCGGCCCCGCGCGGCGTGACCGGGATGCGATGCCGGCTCGCGAATTTCAGTAGCTTGCTGACCTGCGCGGTAGACTCGGCGAAGACGACCACCTCAGGCTCGCTCGTGGCGATCCATTTGTCGCCGCTATGCGCCGCGATCGTTGCGGAGTCGTCGCGCACCGCGCGGGCGCCCAGGAGTTTTACGAGCTTGGTTTTGAGCGATTGGGACACGGAGTATCAATGAATCCTCGGCGTGGGGGTCGGGGTCGATTTGTTGCCGCCGCCAAATATTTTTTGGAAGAGGCCGCGCTTTGGCGTCGGGCTGGGGCTTGGCGACGGCGAGGGCGAGGGCGAAGGCGTTTTTGGCGTTGACCCCGGGATTGGCGCGGGTGAAGGGCTGGAGACAATCGGCAACGGCGTGGCCACCGGAATCGCCGTGGGGACCGGAACCGCGGTCGGGATGGGCGCGGGCGTGGCCACGGCAACGGCGGGTTGCGGCGTCGCCACGGGCTGACCCACGACCGGAAGCGCCGGTTTCGCGGCCTGGCCGGGCACGGTGTCGAACCCCTCGTGCGAAATCACGCTGCCGTTGCGGGCGTTAATGACGATCTCGGCGAGCTTTTTGCCCGACTCGTCGAAGCAGGCCAGCTTCCACACGGGGGACGAGGTTCCCTCGTCGCGATACATCGAGTAATTGACCGTCGCGACGGAGCCGTCGAGGCCGTTCGCCTCGACATATTGCTCCGTGATCTTGAGCAATTCGTCGGAATCGATCCGCAGCGCTTTCGAGCCGATCACATCATCCGCCTTCGCCGTTTCGAGGAATTGCGAGAGCGGGCGCGAGGCGACGATGTTCCTCTGCCACACCACGATTTCGCGCAGGCCGTTCCCGGTGGAGGGGTCGTAGACCTGGATATACCAGCGGTCCGGCGCCGGCGTGCCATCGCGCGCCTCGATGCGCACGATGTTTTTCGCCTGGCTGGCCGAGAGCAATTTGATCGCCCCCTGCACGGTGAGCGGCGGCCCCGTGGGCGCACCCGGGGCGGGCCGCACGAGCGCAAGCACCAGGAGCATGGCAAAAACCAATCGCATGGATGCAAAATAGATGAGCGCGGGGAAAATTAAAGCGCAGTTTTTGCCGGGTTGCACCCGCGAAAAATCTCGACTGCGCCCGGCTCCCGCGCAAATGTTCCCGCATGTTGATCAAGCCAAAAGTCCGCGGGTTCATTTGTGTGACCACCCACCCCGAGGGTTGCGCCGCGAACGTGCGCGAGCAAATCGAATATGTGCGGGGCAAGGGGCCGGTGAAGGACGCTCCCAAGCGCGTGCTCGTCGTCGGTTCGTCCACCGGCTACGGCCTGGCGTCGCGCATCACCGCGGCGTTTGGCGGCGGCGCGGCGACGGTCGGCGTGTTTTTCGAGCGCCCGCCGGAGCCGGGACGCGTGGCCACGGCCGGCTGGTACAACACCGCCGCTTTCGAGGAGGAGGCGCGCAAAGCCGGCCTCTACGCGAAGAGCATCAACGGCGACGCCTTTTCCGACGAGAGCAAAAAGCAGGCCGTCGATCTCATCAAGGCCGACCTCGGCCAGGTCGACCTGTTCGTCTACAGCCTCGCCTCCCCCAAGCGCGCGAATCCCCGCACCGGCGAGGCAAAAAAATCGGTGCTCAAGACGACCGACAAACCTTTCACCGCGAAATCGGTCGATACCGACCGCGGCACGGTCACCGAGGTGACCATCGAGCCCGCCACGCCGGAGGAAATCGCCGACACGGTCGCCGTGATGGGCGGCGAGGATTGGCGCTGGTGGGTCGAGGCGCTGGAGCAGGCGGGCGCGCTCGCGGAAGGGTTCACCACGGTCGCGTATTCCTACATCGGGCCCGAGCTGACCTGGGCGATCTACCGCAACGGCACGATTGGCCGCGCGAAGGAGGATTTGGAAAACACCGCTCAAGAACTCGGCGCCGGCCTGCAAGGCAAAAAAGGCCGCGCCTTCGTTTCGATCAACAAGGCGCTGGTCACGCAGGCGAGCTCCGCGATCCCCGTGGTGCCCCTCTACATTTCGCTGCTCTACAAAGTGATGAAGGAACGCGGCACGCACGAGGGCTGCATCGAGCAGGCTTACCGCCTTTTCGCGGAGCGCCTCTATAATGGCGCATCGACCCGGCTCGACGAAAAAGGCCGCATCCGCATCGACGATTGGGAAATGGATCCCGCCGTGCAAAAAGCCGTGGCCGACCTCTGGCCGCGGGTCACGACGGAAAACCTGGACGCGATCTCCGACATCAAAGGTTACCGCGCCGAGTTCATGAAATTATTCGGCTTCGGCCTGCCCGGCGTGGATTACGCGAAGGAATCCGAGCCCGTGGTCGAAATCCCGAGCTTGAAGTCGTAAACGGCTTCGCGCGTGAATAAACCACGCCGCCCCGCGTCAAACACGGGCATGGACATCCGCCGCGAATTTATTTAAACTTACGGCCGGTTTGTGACAAACAAACGATAGTTCAGTGAAAACAATAAACCCTATGAAAAAACTCCTGTTCCTTCTCCCCGTGCTCATCGGCGGGCTCATGATGACCGGTTGCGAAACCCAGGTCGTCGTGGCTCCTCCCGTGGAACCAGCTCCCGCCGTCGTGGTGGGCGATCCGTATTACACCTACGGCGGTGTGAATTATTACTACGAAGGCGGGCGCTACTACTACTGGCGCAACCACGCCCGCATCTACGTGGGCGGGCTGCCTGGCGGCGGCTTCTACATCCACGGCGGGCACCGCTACCGGCACTACTATCACGGCCGCTGGTATTAATCGGCCTTCGCTTTGCTCAATCGCATTTTGCCGCGATGGGCATCGCCTTTGCCCGCAAGGCATCGTATTTGCCTGCGCATAAGCCCCCGGCTTGTGATCTGAAATGATGACAAGCCGGGGAGCGCGCGCAGGTATTTAAACAAGCGTTCCGCATCAAGCGCTGGCGCCCCGGGATCATTTAAGTCCCTGCGACAGGATGGAACCGCGGAATTCGGCGATTCCCCGGCTCACACCTTGAATGCCGAGGGGCAGAGCTTTTGGACCTCGCATCCCGCGCAATCGGGCTTGCGGGCGAAGCAACGGCGCCGGCCGTGCCAGATCAGCCAGTGGCTGAAATCGGTCCATTCCGCGCGCGGAATCAGTTTCATCAGGTCCAGCTCGATTTTTTCCGGGGTGGTCTGTTTCGTGAGCCCGAGCCGTTGTGAAAGACGCGCCACGTGCGTGTCGACCACCACGCCCTCGTTTTTTGAAAAGGCGTTGCCGAGCACCACGTTGGCGGTTTTGCGTCCCACGCCGGGCAGGGCCGTGAGCGCGGTCATCGTCTGCGGCACCGCGCCGCCGTGTTTTTCCACAATCGCCGCCGCCGCTCCGCGGACCGACTTCGCCTTGCTGCGGTAAAAGCCCGTGGACTGGACCATGGCTTCGAGCTCTTCCGGCACGGCATCGGCAAAATCCTTCGCCGTTTGATATTTTTTAAACAACGCGGGAGTCACCATGTTCACGCGTTTGTCCGTGCATTGGGCCGAGAGGATCGTCGCGATGAGGAGTTGCAGCGGCGTGCCGAAATCGAGCTCGCAATGCGCCGTGGGATAAACCTTCCGGAAGGCCTTCACGAGGGCGGCGGCGCGTTCTTCGCGTTTCATGCGCCCGCAGAATATAAACCCGCCGCGCCGCGCGCCACATTAAATTAAAGCATCTTCTTCGCGCTCTTTGCGTGCTTTGCGGTTCATTCTCTTATAGCCTGTGCCCATGCCGGATTCCGAAATCATCGCCGTAACCTTCGCGCTCCCCGAGGAGAGCAAGGACTTTTTGGCGAAGCTCCAGCGCGTGCGGGAGGAAAGCGGCGGCGAGCTGCCGGTCGTGCGCGGCGAGTTCGAGGGCCGGCAAATTGTCGTCTGCCACACGGGGGTGGGGATGGATTCGTGCCGCGCGCGCATCGACGCATTTTTGGGTGCGCAACAGCCGAAACCGCGCGCGCTCATCAGCTCCGGCTTCGCCGGCGCGCTCAATCCCGGCCTGAAAGTCGGCGATGTGCTCGTGGCTGCGAATTATTCCAGCACGGCGATGCTCGCGAAGGTAAGTCTCAAGCAGGCCACCCAGGAGACCATGACCACCCAGCCCCGCGTCGCCGAGACCGCCGGGGAAAAAACCGCGCTCTTTGCCCAAACGGGCGCGTCCGCCGTGGACATGGAAACGTCTGTTATTTTTGAGCATTGCTCGCGCGCCGGCATCCCGATGCTCTCGCTGCGCGGAATCAGCGACGAGGCGGGCGAGGACCTCCCGGTCTCCTTCCCCATCTGGTTTGACGAAGTAAAACAGCGCCCCCGCGTCGGCGCCCTGCTCCGCGAGCTCGCCGTCCGCCCCGCAAAAATCCCCCGCTTCGCCCGTTTCGTGCGCGGCATCTCCCTCGCCCGTGCGCGGCTTACCGGGGCATTGTGCGTGACCCTGCAGCAAGTCTGAGATCAGGCGCGCCTCAACAGCCGCGCCAACTTCTTCTTCCACCCGTTTTCCCAGCGCACAGCCTGGCCGCCGATTTTTCGTTCGATGGCCTCGATGCGCCCCTGCGAAAGCCCTGGATATTGCCGCCACTCTCCGTCATCGGCGGGGACAGGCTCGGCGAAAAATGGCGCACCGTCACGCCCCGTAAACCGCTCCGCGATTTCCGCATTGCCCGCCGCGTGGATTGCCAGCAGCTCCCGCCGCGCCCCGGGTGACATCCATTCCCCGGCGCCCGTCCGGTTCGTTTCGGCAAACGCCGCCTGCAATACCTGCTCGCGCGGGGGAACCGCGATCCCTTGTTTGCCCCTGCGATTGAGCAGGCGCATGAACTCCACATAATCGCGCCCGGGCGTGGCGTTCACCGATTCCACATCGCGGGCAGGCGCGCCCCAATCCGCCGGCACCGGGAACCCCAGTACATGCTCGAAGGAATCCGGCACGATGCCCGCCGGCAGCGCGCACGGTTCGTACGCCCGCGCCCGGACGCGCGCATCGCCAAAAGCCCCGGCCCATGCCGCAAGAATGTCCCGCGAGCGCAGGCGCGGCGCAAAAGCGCGCGAGAAATCATCGAAACCCGCGTCGTTGGTAGCGCTGCCCTTGATGAACTGGACGTAATGCGCCGCCAGCAAATGGTCCTGTCTGCGCAGATAAACAACCGTTAACGGCTCATATCGGAACTCCGCCGCCGTCGCCGCCAGGATTTGCGCCCCGGCTTCCACCCATTCCATGGAGAATTCCAACTCGTGCGCCGAACGCATGTCGAAAAGGTCCTCCGCGGAGATGAGCATCGTCCCGGCCCCGGCGCGTGCGCGTTCCTCCTCCATCGCGTCAAACATCCCGCGCAATGTCCCGAAGGGCCGGCAGAATTCCCGATGCGCTGCCCGGTACTTTTCCGCGCCACCCGCGTCGCCGCAAGCCGCCATCACCTCCGCGCGCAGCAGCGCAAACAACCGGTAGTGGCTGATGGCATAGGCACGGATGCCATGCGCCGGGTTTTCCTCGACGGGATATAGAATTCCGCGCTCTGCGAGTCCGCGTGCATTGTGCGCGCAAAAAGATTGCAGCGCCTTCGACCCCGTCTTGTGCTGCCCGATGTGAAAAATAATCCTCGCCCGCGCGCTCATGGTTTCCTCCCGCTGCCGATGAACCGCGGCGGATTCATCACCTTGCGCACGGCAACCTCCTTCAACCCGCCTAGAAAAACCTCTCGCACCGCCTGCTCCGTGAAGCGGTAGTAATCACCCGGGAAAAAATGCTCGCCGAGCGTCGGCGTACCCGCCAGGAGCACATCGTCCTGCGTCGTCCGCGCGAAGAAACGGAGCGCGCGCCCGAGCAGCGATTGCCGCGGCGCGAATTGCTCCACCCCCATCCCTGCAAATCCCGGCACGCCGATGGCAATGAAACCTCCCGGAGTGGTGACACGATGGATTTCAGCGACGGTTTTCCAAAAAAAGGGGTCGTGCTCGAGCGTCGAATTGCACAGCACCGCGTTGAACCGCCCGTCCTCAAAGCATTTCATTTCGTTCGCATTCCCCTCGATGATCTGGATCCCGTCCGCGCCCGGCTCGCCTTTCAGATTGATGCCGGTTTTTTGCGAAATCCCGCGCAGGCATTGCATTCGCAGCAGGCTGTCCGGCCCCGGCACCGCGCCCACCTCCAGCACCGGCCCGCGGATGTTTGCCGCGCCGCAGATTTCCTCGAAAGCCCGGTAAACGTCAGGACTCATTTGCCTCCTTCCGGCGCACGCGCGCGCCGATTCCACATCGGCCGGCACAGCTTTTCAAAATAGCGTCCCAGCGCAGCCATTAAACGTTTGTGTGACAACAGGCGCGGGTTCACCCGGAATGCGACAAGCAGCATTTTCGTGACAGCCAGCGGGCTCCGCGCCGATTTTCCCAGCGTCTGCAAAAACAAATGAATCAGCGTCCCCGCCTCGTATTCCGTGAGCGAGGCCTCGATCCCGCGCATCGAAACCAGCCCGCGCCGCGCCCCCATGCGCGCGATCCGGCGGAAAATGCCCGCGTTTTCCAAAACCCTGTCGAGTGGCAGATTCGAACTGGCGTTGCCGCCGTGCTGCACCCAATTTCCCGCCACCGTGTTGAGCACGATTACATTCCCCTCGAGCGCCAGGCGCAGCAGCGAGTCCATGTCCGACGAACTGATCTCCGCCGTGTAAAATCCCCCCGCGATGGCCGCATCGCGGCGATACATCGTGCCGAGATGCGTGAAAAATCCCGTGTCGAAAACGAACCGCAAATATTCAGCGCCGGGCATGAGGCGCTCCGCGCCGAGGATCGGCGGCGTGATGTCCACGTCCCCCTTGTCGCAGGGAATCGCGTAATGCACCCGGTGCCCAGCCTGCGCGAAGAGCGGCTTCGCATCCGCGTGCCGCCGGAGCGTTTCCCTCGCGCGCCGGATGAAACCCGGGTCGATGAAATAATCGTCCCCGTCAAGCATCACCACCCATTCCCCGCGCGCATGCTCGTTGAGCGCGTTGCGGTAATTGGCCACGCGCCCCACGTTGCGCTCGTTGCGCACGTAACGAAAGCGCGGGTCGCCGGACCATTTGCGCGCCACGTCGCCGGTGGCGTCGGTGGAAGCGTCGTCGGCGACCACGACCTCGAACGAATCAAAATCCTGCATCAGCGCGCTGGCGATCGCACGCTCAATGTAGCGCTCGTGATTGCAAGCCGGGATGAGGATGGAAACCTCCGGGGTCGCGCGCGCGGGAGGCTTGGGCCGCGGCGCCGCCTCGATCTGCTCCACGAGCCACGCCGTGTCGCGCTCCGGGTCCACCGCAAGCGGATCGCCCGCGATATTCCCGCGCAGCCGCTCCCGCAACGCCGCATCGCCGACCATCCACGCGAGCCCCTCGGCGATCGCCCCCGGCTCATTCGGCACGACCAGCCCCGTGCGCCCATGGGCGACGAGTTCATCCGCGCCGTTGACATCCGTCATGATGACGGGCCGCCCGAGAACGAGCGCCTCCATCACACTCGTGGGGCACCCCTCCGAGGAGGAGAGCAGCGCAAAGCAATCGCACTCCCGCATCATGGAATAAACATTCTCCACGTACCCGTGAAGCAGGAACGCATCGGCCATCCCCAGCCGGTCGATCTCCGCCCGCAGCGCCGGCTCCTGCGGCCCCATGCCCGCCACATGCCATTGGAAATCCAAACCCGCCTGCCGCAACCGGTGATGCACATGGAGGCACTCGAGCACCTGCTTGTCCGGCGTCAGCCGCGAAACCGTGAGCACGGAGGGTTTCCCGTTCCCCGCCGCCCCCGCGCCGGGGGCGCGTGACTGTGTGACAATATTTTCAACATCCACCGGCGGGCGCAGCACGCGCCACGGCAATGCCGCCAGCGGCGGACAGCGCCCGGCCATCCTCTCCCTCAGCCGGCGCGACACCGGGACGATGATGTCCGCCGCCGCGAGGCAGCAATCCACCGCGTGGCGCTGCTCCAGGCGAAGCTCCGGGTAGGTCGCGAGTTCCTCATCCACGAGAAAAACCAGCTTCCGCCCCGCACGCGTGAGATTCACGGCGAAACACGCATGCCATGTGGCGAACACCGCCGTCGCCAGTACCGCCCGGTATTCGCGCCGGAACACCGGCTCATCGCGGTACCGTGCGAAAAAATCCGCGCACGGCGCGTCCGATTGGATATGGTACGCGTCGAGCCTGAAGAACGTCACGCCCGCCGGCAGCAGCGCCACCATTTTTTCATCGCACACCCCGGTGACCAGCAGGTCGATTTCATAGCGCGCCGCCAGCCTCCGGATGTGCCCGAGCGCCAGCCGCGCAGCGCCCCCGCCGGTGAATTCCCGCGCCACGAAGAGAATGCGCCCGCGTTCCATCACGCCTCCCTCCGCACTTTCGCGCGCCATTCGTCGAGCAGATCCGCAAGACTCCGCTCGAGCGAAATGCGCGGCTCCCATCCCGAGCATGCCTTCAGTTTTGAATAATCGCCCCTCTGCGACAGGATTGCGCCGGGGCCCGCTTCCGGCCCGGTCTCCTCGATGCGCACATCCCCCGAGCTCGAATGC
>DASZPK010000077.1:0-8347 GCA_035550335.1 Chthoniobacteraceae bacterium
CTTCCAAAAAAGCGCCCCCACAAACAGCAGCACCGTGGACCAGAGCCCGACCTGCGCGATCACCGGTGCGGGCGCGCCCGCGGTTTTTGCCGCAATCGAAAGCACCCCGGACCCGACGAACGCAATCAGCACCGCCCAAAAATTCCTCCACACCCACGCGCATAAAATCCCGATGAGGCACCCCGTCAGTTCCGCAAACAACCGGTGCCCGTGCTCGAGCAACTCCGGGCGGATCGTCCACCACCCCGGCGGATTCACCGAGCCCGAACTCAGCGGCCAGTCCGCAAACGCCATCCCCGCCCCATTCGTGGTCACCAGGCTTCCGATCAGGATCAGGGCGAATGCCGCCAAAACCGTGATTTTGGAGTATAGGCGGAGCCAGTGATTTCCTGTTTGCATAAGTGGTCTTTACAATCGGGTCAAACGCTAAAAATGCAATCCGCCTTTTCCTGAAACGCCCGCCGGAGCAGGGATGGCCGCCGGGCGTTTATTTCGGCTCATTGTCCTTGAGCCAGGAATTGTAGTCGTCCTCCGTCTGAACGATCACATCCGCCTTCATATTGTAGTGCCCCGTGCCGCAAAGCTGGGCGCAAATGACCTGATAATTGCCGACCTTCACCGGCTTGAACCAGATGGGCGTCCGCAGGCCGGGGATCGCGTCCTGCGCAATGCGCATCGCTGGGAATGAAAAGCTGTGGATGACGTCCATCGAGGTGATCTCGAGGATTGCCGGGCGGTTCACCGGCAGGTGCAGTTCGTTGGGCGAATAAATGTCGTCCTTGCCATTCGGGTCGTCGGGGCGCAGGCCGAGCGGGTTGCCGGAAGTGAGCAGCGAGGCGTCGCTCATGCCGAACTTGCCGTCCTTGCCCGGGTAATGGAATTTCCACTGGAACTGCTGCGCGATCACGCGGATGTGCACCGGGTTGTCCTTCTCCGAAGGATAATCGTTCACGCGCCGGCCCCAGAGCGGATAGGCGAACCCGAAAAGAAGGATGATCTCGATCAGCACCACGCTGAACTCGACGTGCGAGGAGACGTGGGACCTCACGCCATGGTAATTCGCCACCGGGTTGCGGGACTTGTGGAAAATGAAAAGCGTCAGAACGAAATAGATCGACCAGCCCACGAACAGGATCAGCATGAACCAATGGCACGCCTCCAGCATGTTATCGATCAGGTATCCGTGTTCCGAAGCGTTGGGCAACTGGCCCATTAAATGATTAAGCATGTTGTTTCTCCGAGGTCATTTGCGCGCTTGCAAGGCGATATGGATGATAAAGGCGGCCACGCCGGACAGCATCGCCCCGACGACGCCGAGCATGACAAAAATCGCGCCATTCGCCGCGGGCGCCACCGAGGAATCCGACGCGCCCATGCAGACCGCGCACGCGTTCGCCGCGGAAGGGGCAAGCACGGCGGTCATGGCGGCGGCGGACAATAGGAGCTTGATGGAGTTTTTCACGAGACGAGTTTCCTTGTCTTCTTCAGAAAATAAAAGGTGTACACCACCAGGCCGATTCCGCCCACCACGGCCGCGGTGCACCCCGCGAGGTCGAGCGGGCTCCCCGATTCCTTCCAGCCGAGGTATTCGAGCCATGCCGCGCCGCCGCACATGAGGGTGGCCACGAAGATCAGGAAGATATGAAAAGAGCGAAGTGACATACCTGTATTTAATGGTGATGCCCTGTGGAGTCAAAAAATGCCAGCATCGTGAGCCCGAACAGCACGAAGATGAAAATGACGGTGAAAATCAGGAATTGGGTGATCGTTTTTTTCTCCGTCTTCAGATGCATGGAAACCCCTGCCACGAGAAAAACGTTGATCGCCACCGCTACAAGGAGGGCCGCCGTGCGCAACCCAGGTGTCCCAGCCGGGAAAAACGCCGCGACCACCGCCACGAGCACGAGCACCATCAGGGACACCCCCACTTTTTTCTGGGAGCTGACGTATTTGCTGACTTCCTCCGCATCATCGTGCGGGGCGTTGGATTTTGGATCGGAACTCATGATTTTTTAGAGCAGGTAAAAGATCGGGAACGCGAACATCCAGACCAGATCGACGAAGTGCCAGTAGATGCACGAGGTTTCGATGCGATTGGCAAAATGCTCAGGGTCGGTCTTGTAAAGGCTGGCCCCTTTCGGCAGGAAGAAGTAGGTGAACACGATCAACCCGCCCACGATGTGGAGCGCGTGCAGAATCGTGACGAGATAATAAATCCCAAGGAACGTGCTGTGGTCCGGCGTCATGTAGCTGGCGTAATCCACATCGTTCGCATTGACCGTGATCTTCTTACCTTCAACAGGTTTGCGGCCGGTCAAATGGGGCCGATCGTTCGCCGGGTTGGTCGGATCGGCGTTCACTGCGTCCATTTCAATGGTGTAGGCCACGGGAAGCACGCCATCGGATTTGCGCACCCATTTCGTCGGATCCTTTTCCTCGGTATTCGTAACCGAGCCGGGGACCTTCAGCAACGCGTAGTAGTCAGACGGGTCGGTGATTGGCACCGTTTGCAGGCCCAAGGTAGTAGGTTCGTATTCCTTGTCTGATTCCGGTTTATCTTTGCTCTTACTGATCAAGCTCTTGACCAGCGGATCTAGGACCGTCGCATCGGCATCATTGCGGTCGATGGTGATTTTCTCCAAGTCCCCCGAAATCTCATAGCGCGGCGGGAGGTCCTTTTTGGCGAGATAGATGTTGCCGAGATTGGGCTCGTACTTCGAGGTGGCGTCCTGCTTGATGAAAACGCCGAAGTGGTGGAACTTCTTGTTGTATTCGAAGCCAATCTTGATGCAGAGGAATGTCAGGCCCAGCAGGATTGTGATGCCCAGCCACAGACGGTATTCGCCGAACTTCCGCATTTTCACCGCGGCCCACGCAAATACCGCCGTGATGGACGAGGCGATCAGCAGCATCGTGTTGATCGTCCCCATCCGGACGTCCATGAGGTCGTGCGGCCACATGCCAGGCTGCGCATTGATCCGAAGGAAGACGTACCCGGAAAACAACCCGCCGAAAAGCATGACCTCCGACGCGAGGAACAACCAGATGGCGATCTTGGCGTTCCAAAGCCCGGTATCCGGCCGCGGTTTAACTACGTAAGCGATTTCCATATTTCTAAAAGGCGATCAAACTGAAGTGGCGGGTTCTATGTGCGCGGGGTGGCTGGTTTTCATCGGCACATCCGGCTCGTTCTGCGGGGCAAAATCTCCTTCCGCGCCCGGCAGGCTGTATTCGTAAGGCCCGCGATAGACCGTGGGCATGTGGACGAAATTGCCATGCGGCGGCGGCGACGGCGCGGCCCATTCGAGCGTGGTGGCGTTCCAAGGGTTGTTCCCCACTTTTTTCCCGAACCAGATGCTGTGGAAGAAATTGATGATGAAAGGAAGCTGCGCGATCCCGAGGCACCAAGCCGACCACGACATGAACATATTCCAGTGGAGCGCCGGGCCGACCGTGTCCTTGTACCAGACGCCGCCGTCATACCAGCGGCGATGCACGCCCGCCATGCCCTGGAGGAACATCGGGAAAAAGATGCCGTTGATGAAAATGAACGAGAGGAAGAAATGCACGCGGCCCCAGAAGTCGTTCATCATTCGCCCGGAGGCTTTCGGGAACCAATAATAGACGCCCGCGAAAATCGCGAAGATCGTCCCCGGCGCCACGACGTAGTGGAAGTGCCCGATCACATAATACGTGTCGTGCAAATAAAGGTCGATGGCTGAGAACGCGAGCGGGATGCCCGTGAGTCCGCCGATGCCGAACATCGGAATGAAGGCCGTGGCAAAAAGCATCGGCACCGTGAAGCGGATCGAGCCGCCCCATAACGAAATCATCAAGGCCGTGAGCAGAATCACCGATGGGATCGAGATGATGACCGTGGTCGTCTGGAAAAACGCGCTCACTTTCTGGCCCATGCCGGTAAGATACATGTGGTGCGCCCACACGACGAACGACATGAACCCGAGGAAAAAGATGCCGAAAATCATCACCTTGTAGCCCCAGATCGGTTTCCGCGTATTATTCGCAATGATCTCGGTCACGATCGCGAAGGCCGGCAGGATCAGCACGTACACCTCAGGATGTGCGAGGAACCAGAACAAGTGCTGCCACAGCAGCGGACTCCCCCCGCCCGCAATGTGCACCGGCGCTCCGTTGGTCACAGCCAGGCCGGTCGGCATGAAAAAGCTCGTGCCCGCAACGCGGTCCATCAATTGCATGAAGCTCGCGGCTTCCAGCGGAGGGAATGCGAGCAGAAGCAGGAACGAGGTAACCAACTGCGCCCAGACGAAAAACGGCAGCCGCATCCATGTCATGCCCGGCGCGCGGAGCTGGATGATGGTGGTGATCGTGTTTACCGAGCCGAGCAGCGACGAGCTGATGAGAAAAACCATCCCCATGATCCACATGGTCTGGCCGTTCAGGAACATAAACCCGTTGCGGTCGGAAATGATTGAGAGCGGGGCATACGAGGTCCAGCCGCTCTTTGCCGCGCCGTCATGGACGAAGAAACTGAACAGCATGACCAAACCACCGACAAAATAAGACCAGTAGCTCGCCGCGTTGAGCTTGGGGAACGCCATGTCGTTCGCGCCAATCTGGAGCGGCACGACGTAGTTGCCGAATGCCGCAAACGCCGTCGGCACAATTCCCAAAAATACCATCACCGTGCCGTGCATCGCGCCGAGCGAATTGTAAAACTCAGGCTGCATCACGCCGCCGGCGACCGCCGGGCCGAAAATTTTCTCGAGCAATCTGCCAAGGTGGAAACCGTTGGGGCCGCCGATCATGATCTCCTGGCCGGGATAAGCCAGTTGGAAACGCATCAGCATCATCAGGCTGAACCCGAACAACATGAAGATCAGGCCGGTGACGGCATACTGGATGCCGATCACCTTGTGATCGGTGGAAAATATATACTTCTGCCAGAACGGAAGCTCGTGGCCGTGGTCGTGGCCATGATGCTCGTCGTGGGCGTGTGCGGAATGTGTGTCCATCTTAACTTTGGGTTCCTAAACTAAACGCGCTGGCGCGCAATCGCAAATCCCCCGCCCTGCCGCGCGGCGCGGGATCTTGTTCCGTTGGTTCCGGTTCCTTGTTTATCGTATGTAAAACGGTCGTTCATTGACTATTGCGGCGCAGCTCCGGGGGCCGGGGCGGGCGCCGGGGCGTTTGGTGCTGGCGCCGGCGCGGCTTCCTCGCCGCCCGGCAGCACGGCATCGGCGGGGATATTCAGGATATCCTGCGCAGACCATGGGTCGGTGTGGTCCCTGATTTCATCCTTCTCGTTGTCGATCTGTTTTTCTGTCACAGGGCCGCCCTTGTTCCCCCATTCCTGGCGGATGTAGGTCAGAACGTCGGCGATTTTTTTGTCACCGAGCGACGCCCATACGGGCATCTGGCCGTTGAAATCGTGGCCTTCCACCTTGATGGGCCCCTGCAATCCCTTGAGCAGGATCATCGCGAGGCGCTTCGGCGTCCCATTCACAAACTCCGAGCCGGCGAGAGGCGGATATTGGTTCGGCTGGCCGAGCCCGGTGGGCTGGTGGCACGTGGCGCAGTTGGCCATGAATATCTTTCTACCGCGGTCCACTTGCGTCTCGACAACGGCAGGCCCCCCGGCGCTGGCCCCGCCTTTTTTAGACGAGCCAGTGCCTGCGGTCTCGCTGAATTGGCTGCCGTCATAGCCGCCATTAAACTCGCCGAGGTAGTAAGCGCCCCACCCGAAGATCAAAATGAAAATGCACATCAGCCAGATCGGCACGGGAACGCTGCCGGAAAGCGGATCCATCTTCTCACGCTGGATGGCGGCGTGGACGTGCGTGATGTTGTTCGTCTCGCGGTAGTCGATGTCGAGCGAGCCTGGTTTCCGCTGGTTGTCTTGTGGATTGCTCATTTTGCGGGGGCCCCCTGTTTCACTTCATCCACGGGATGAGTCCTGTCGAGCGAGAGCAGGTAGGCCACCAGGTCCCGCGCGTCGGTTGTCGGCACCACTTCGGAGCCGGCCGGCGGCGCGTCATCGCCCGTCAGGTCCAGCGCTTCCGCGGAGCGTTCGCTGGCGATTTTGCGCGTCTGGAAAAGGTCGCGATATGCGGGCATGATCGAGTTCGGGGCCGTTGCGCGCGGGTTATAAAGGTGCGCGTAAAGCCAGTCCGCCGAATGCCACAGTTTGCCTTTGCTTGCATCGTCCGTCCATGCGGGGTTGACGCGTTTGTCATTGCCCGTGTTGGTCAGGTCGGGCCCGAGCCGCGCCACGCCGAGGACAGCAGGATCGTCAAAAATGTAGTCGCGAGCCACCGTGCGGCGTCCCTCGCCAAGCTTGATGCCGCCACCCCAGCCGCGGGCGATGTCGGAGCCGTCCTCGTCGCCGCGAACCAACTGCGTATGGCAATAGTAGCACCCTTCCGCCACGTAGACCCTGCGGCCGCGATCCACCACGCCGACGTTCTTAATGGGATAAATGTCGCTGAAGTCGTCCTCGGCATGCGGCTGCAACCCGCCGAGCTGGGCCTTGGGAATGAGCGTCTGGCCGAACCACGCGAAAACGAACGTGGCAAAAATTCCGCCGAATAAAAATCCAATGCGCATTAGTGCGACCCTCCTTCCACATGTTGCGGGAAGAGCGTCGGCCTTCCGGCCGGCCTGCCAAGCCGCAGGAGCATTGTCAGGTAATGCAACGCGAAGAGCAAATGAGCCCCTCCCAATCCTATCCACGCCAGCAAACGCCCGGCGAAGGCCGGCTGCAGGAAGCTGATGGCCGTGTCATAATGAATCTCGGGATTGCTCCACGCGCCCCCTTCCCAGAGACCGCCCGCGAGCAGCACCGCCACGAACACGCCGATGCCGTAGGCGGAGCCGAGGAAATGGAAATTGATGAGCCGCGACGAGAGCCATTCGCAGCCCACAAGCCGCGGCACGATGTAATAAATGGAACCGAACATCACCATGGAGAAAAATCCGTAAATCAACAGCAGCGAGTAACCGCTCGCGAACGTCGAGTATTGAGCGTATTCGGCAAACGAACGCTGCGCGCCGAGCACGGCCACCACGCCCGTCACCGCATAAACGACCGCGCCGAAGAACACGAAGCGGATCGTCGGGCTCACATAGACCAGCCCGGTGTTGCCGCGGAGCGTCATCACGAAATTCAGGGTCACCGTCACGATCGGGATGAGCATCAAAATCGTCGCGACGATGCTGACCGTGATCAGCCACGCCGGGAGCGGGCCGCCGATGAGGCGCGTCATCCCCGTCCATCCCGCAAGCAATGCGAACGACCAGAAGCCGACCGCCGCGAGGTGATAGCTGTGCACCGGCTTGCCGCTGACCTTGGGAATAAAATAGTAGACCGCGCCGAGGCCGAGTGATGCGAACCAAAGATTGAGGAAGCTCCCCCCATACCAGGCGCCCACGACGGATTGCAACACCCCATGCATGCCCCAGCAATGGAGCATGAGGGTCGCCGCGCTATAGAGCCATGCGAACCAAAAGAACGCCCCAGTCAAATACCAAAGCGAGATGAAGGCGTGCCCCGGGCGACGCAGGCGGAACATCGTCACTCCCCACGAGCCGATCATCAGGAACGAAAAGAAAAGCATGAATTCCACGTAGGGCGGAAACTCCAGCCATTCATGGCCCTGCTGCGCGCCGCAGAGGATGGCGACCACGCCGATGGTCACCGAGATATTCCAAAACATGGTGCCGAAAATCAGCCATGTCGGCCGCTTGATCGCGACGCGTGTGAGGCGGGCGAAGAGCCAGATCGCCGTCCCCATCCCCGCCTGGCTCGCCCAGCCGTAGGCGAGCGCGTTCATGAATGCGGGCCATAGACGGCCGTAGCTCAACCAACTGAAACCGCCGAAACGTCCCGGCGCCAACAATTCGAAAGTAACGAGAATGCCGAGCCCCGTGGAGGCCAGCAGCCACAGCACCGCGGAGGAATAAAGGAACAGCAGCGGCGCGCTGGCGGATTGGTCGATGAGCGCGCGCTCGACCTTCTCAACCTCGCTGTCGGTGACAACCGGTCGGCCCTGGGGCTGTTCTAATGTTGAAGTTAAGCTCATTATTTAACGTGTGAAAAAGTTGGGTTTCATTGGCCCGGGGCCGTTGGGGTGGCAGGCGCGGGCGATTGCGCCGGGGCAGTTGCATCGGTTCCCGTCGTCGCCGGGGCGGGAGCTGCCGAGCCGGAGCTCGCGGGGGCGGAGCTTCCCGTGGTCGCTGGCGCGGGAGCCGCGCTGCCCGAGGTGGCGGGAGCCGCCGCGCTTCCCGAAGTGGCCGGGGCGGGAGCGGTGCCGGAGGCCGCTGGAGCGGCGGAGCCTGACGCCGCGGGAGCGAACGAAAGGTCCTGCAA
>DASZPK010000078.1:0-2441 GCA_035550335.1 Chthoniobacteraceae bacterium
GGAACTGGTATCTCTACGCTTATGGCATCACCATCGTGTGCCTGTTTGCTGCGGCGCGGCTGCTCGCGCCTCCGCGCAATGTGGTGATGGGGAGCAATGTGCTGCCGGTGCTGTGGACGATGGGGACGGTGCTCGCGTTCCTGCTCGTGAATATCGAGATCGCGGATTATTTCACGGCGACGGGCGCGCAGACGCTCACGTTTGAATTCACGGGGAATTTCGGGCGCGACATGAGCTACAGCATCGGGTGGGCGCTCTTTTCGCTCGGGATGCTCATGATCGGGATCGCGAAACGTCTCGCGCCGGTGCGCTACGCGGCGATCGCGCTGCTGGCGTTCACGCTGCTGAAGCTGTTCCTCCACGACTTGTCGCGCCTGGACCAGCTCTACCGGATCGCGGCGTTCATCGTGGTGGCGGTGATCGCGATTTTTGCGTCGTTTCTTTACCAGCGGTTTCTCGGGTCGCTGGAGAAGGCGGAGAAGCAGACGTGATTATTTTTTCTTCCGGGATTTTTTGACCTGCTCCAATTCGTCGGCAGGCGCGGTGCTGGAAAATATAAGGTCGAGGCCTTTTGTTCCACCGTCATCCACCTGATTTTTATCCACGCTGTAAATGATCCACGATCCATCTTGTTTTACTTTGTATCGCAACGGCTTGCTGTCGAACGGGTCGAGTGGGACTGACGCTAAATATTTCGGGATCAATTCGTTCAAGTCCGATGGCAGGCGCTTCTCGCTTTGCTGGAATTGCCGCACGGCGAGCACAAGCTCTGTCATGCGCAGACTGGCTGTCGTTCTGTAGCAGTTTGTGATGACTGCTGACACAAACGGAGCATACATTCCCGCAGCCACATAGCCGGGCGGATCGGCTGTCTTGACCAAGACCTGCGAGCGACTGAGGTAAGGATTGAGCTGGTCCTCAAATTTCGTGAGACGAGCATGATCGTATGGCTGTCCCGCCATGAATACGATATTGCCAAAGAAAGCATCCATGTCGCGCTGCATCTGCCAGCGCGAACTGGCAGTCAGCAACATAAAAAGCTGGGGCCGTTTTTTGAGCCAGCCGGGCAGATCATAAAAGAGGATGCTTCCTTTTGGGTTAAGAAATGCGTCGACCATTGTCGGCGACAGGAGCGATTCCTTTCGGAACATTTCCTGCAACTGGCCCGGTCCAACCTCCATCGTTTCGAGGTGACGAATGGTCTTGAGGGCGACGTCCGCTGGGACCTCGTTCAGGAGCGCAATGTTTCCCATATAACGTGAAGCAAACATTTCGCCTCCGATTCCCAGAACAAAATGCATCCCTGCGCCGTGCGTGTAAACCGCCCAGTAATCGACCAGGGCGTCCAAGTCGGCATAAGCGCCCTCGTAATCCCCGAGCGAGACTTTTTTCGCGGCCGAGGCTGGAAACAACAGCATCGAATCATACTGGCGGTCGAATCCCGATGTATTTGTGCCTGTATAAGGTACACGCTTGTCTTTCGCCTGGCCGACTTTGCGGTAAAGATCCAAGGCGACCTGGCTATTGGCAAGGTATTCCGCGGTTGCTGGGAATTCCGCGTCGGACCACGGCACGAGGTTGTATAACACGTTTTCATCGGCAAACTTGTCTTTCAATTTCCCCGAGGCGGCGGAGGCCTTGTAGGCTTTTGTCACTTCCACGGAGGCGCGCTGAACAAGGTCCCACGCGCTGTCGGGTTTCACGTCGGCGGGTTTCAGCGGCGGCTCCGAAGGAGTGATTAAGACGCCGGGGACGGGCGTGATCCATTTTTGACGCCAGGGCTGCATGAAAAACGCGATGAGGAGTGCGATTGCGCCGATGAAAATGACCGAAGACCAAAAGACCGGCCTGCGTTTGAAGAAGGGTTTTCGCATGGAGTGGCGTGCGTTCAACCGCGGCGCAATTCCTGCGCATGACGGAGCGCCTCGTCGAGGAAGGATTTGGCGAGCGGGGGGAGGGGTTCCTTCCAGAGGGCGGCGATGACGAGGGGCTCGAACGACGGGAGCGGGAGGGCTTTCACTTTCGGCGGGGGCTTGGCGCCGGGGGCGAGCACGGAGACGCCGATGCCGAATCCGGCGCCGACGTAGGCGGCGAGGAGGTCGAGGGAGCTGACCTCGATGCCGGTGGTCCATTTCACGCGGAGGCGGTCGAGGCCTTGCTGGAAGAGTTTGGAGATGACTTCGTCGGCGGGGAGGGAGATGAGTGTTTCGGCGGGGTCGGCGCGCTTCCAAAGCTGGCGCGCGGTGGTGGCGGGGTGGTCGGCGGGAACGAGCAGGACGAGGGGGAGGGTGATGAGGACGGAGGATTTGATGCCGGAGGGCGTGGCGCCCTCGGCCTCGGTGATGGCGACATCGACCTCCTGTTTTAGCAGGAGGCGCTGGGCGTCGGATTGATTGACGTCACGGAGTTGGAGGGTCATCCCGGGGAATTTGCGGCGGTGC
>DASZPK010000079.1:0-5839 GCA_035550335.1 Chthoniobacteraceae bacterium
CGTGTCCAAGCTCTTGTCGTTCAGCAGATGCACCAGCAGCCCCGGCTTCAGGTGGTGTGAGACTTCGTAGACCAATTGTGTCACCGTCTCCGCGGGATTGGAGCGCCGCCCGATCTGGACGATTTTCGGGGAATGCTGGAACTCATGCGTGAGCGACTCGATCTCCCTCGAGAGAGTGGCCGAGAACATCAGGGTCTGGCGCTTTTGCGGCAGACCTTTCACGATCTTGCGGATCGACGGGATGAAGCCCATGTCGAGCATCCGGTCGGCCTCGTCGAGCACGAGGAAGTTCAAGTTGGAAAAATCGCCGTGCCGTTGCCCGGTGAGGTCCATGAGGCGTCCTGGTGTCGCGATTACCAAGTCCACCCCCGAGCGCAGCGCCTCGATTTGCGGGCGCTCGCCCACGCCGCCAAAAACGGTCGCCATGCGCAGCCGCAGATGCTTCGCATAAGCGCGCACATTTTCCTCGATCTGCACCACCAGCTCACGCGTCGGCGCCAACACCAGCGCGCGGGTGCTGCGCTTGTGCCCTTCGGCAGACATTTTTGCCAGCTTGGTGAGAATCGGAAGCACGAACGCCGCGGTCTTGCCCGTGCCGGTCTGTGCGATGCCGATGAGGTCGTGGCCCTCGAGGATCGGCGGAATGGCCGCGGCCTGAATCGGCGTGGGTTCGGTGTATCCGGCCTCCTGGACGGCTTTGAGAATATTGGCATCGAGGCCAAGGTCGCGAAATGACATAGGGCGGGGGAGTGTAGGCTGCGCGCGGGTAATAGCACGCTTTTAATTTCTCCTCAACGCCGCTCGAAGAAGAGATACACCGGGCTTTCACCCACTTCGATCTCCGTAATCGGCAGATTCGTGTGCGTGGCGGCGGCTTTTGAGAGCGGCATGAGCTGGATGTCCGTGAGCGCTCCCGGAGCGCCGGCCGGGGTGTATTTGATCATTTTCCCCTCGCCGGTCGGCGACCACGCGACCCAGACGAATTTGTTGGGATTGGTTCCGTTTTGGTATTCCTGCACGCGCAGCTTGCCCGGTTCGTTGGCGATGATGCGCGTGAAGCGGCAATCGCCCAGCGCCTGCTGCAAATGGCTGAGCGCGTAATACGACGGCTTCGGCTGGAAATGCCGCGTGATGCCGGAACTGCCGTGCACATGCGGCTCGTCGTTGTCATCGAAGAAATAAATGTACGCGCGCTCGATGGGCATCGTCGAAAAAACGAGAAGCGAGCGCACCAGCCATTGCGCCTGTTGCTGGTCGGTCACGCCCACCCATTTTGCGAAATCGCCCGTCTTTGGCGACGGCTGCGTGGTGCTGTCGTAGCCGAATTCCGTGAGCCATACCGGCTTGCCCGGCGCGTGCGCGTCGCGCCATTTGCAGAGCGCGTCGATGTCCTGGAGGTAATTTTTGAGCGTCGGGTCCTCCGGGAAACTCCGCTTCCAGGTCGGCCAGCCCTCGAGTTGCGCGTAGGAGTGGACATTCAGCGCGTCGAACAATTCCGGGAATTTTTCCACGCACGCCACGCTTTTGTCGTAAGCGCCGCTTTTGCCCGTGGTGAGATTGCACGTCGCGATTTTCAATTTCGGGTCGCCCTCGCGCAGTCCCTTCGCCATCGACTCGAACATCAGCGAATAGTCGGCGTCGCTCCAAGTGCCCGGCTCGTTCCCGATCTCCACCGAATCCACGAGCTTCCGCACGCCCGACGGGCCGAACTCCCTCGCAAACGCGCGCCCGTAAGCCTGCGCATCCCTTGCAATGTCCTTCCACTTGGCGCGATCGACCGACTCGAACATCAGGCACGCGTCGATGTTCCAGTTCTGCTTTCGCCATAAGCCATAGACATGGCTCCAATCGACGCGGTTTTTCGCGAGCGGGAAGGGAGGTAAAACATCCGTTGCATTATCGATGTCCCACACCACCGGGTGATAATCCCTCACCACGCCACAGACAGGCCGGTAAAGATCGGGTTTGAAATTCACCGTGTGCCCGTTGATCCCGATGAAATCCCGCATGAGCGGTCGATTTTCCTGCCCCTCGGAAACGAAAGCTCCGGCAACGAGGAGGAAAGCGAAGAGGAGGGAGTTCCACATTCCGGCATGTAATAACCCGCCGTAAGTTGCGTCAAGCGCGCCCGCCTGATAGGTCTCCGTCATGACCGGATATCCCTCCCGCATCGTCTGCCTCAGCGCCGAGGCGGTGGAGGTGCTTTACCGCATCGGCTGCGGCGATCACGTCGCGGGCGTTACGCGCTATGCGGCGGAACCTCCCGAAGCGCGGGGCAAGCCGCTGGTCGGCGGATTTTCCGACGTGGACTATGAAAAAATCGAATTGCTCGAGCCCGATCTCATCATCACATTTTCCGATGTGCAGGCCGAAGCCGCGCGCGAATTGATCCGGCGCGGGCACACCGTGCTTGCGACGAACCAGCGTTCGCTGCAAGAGGTTTTCGAGTCAATCCTGCTCATTGGCCGTGTTGTCGGTCGCGAGGGCGAGGCAGAAAAACTCGTCGCCGAAATGCGCGCTGAAATTTTCGCCAATGGCGAAGTGCCCGATGGAGCGAAAAGACCGAAGGTCTATTTCGAGGAATGGGATGATCCGATGATCAGCGGAATCCGCTGGGTGAGCGAACTAATCGAGGCTGCCGGTGGAGCGGACATTTTTCCCGAGTTACGCGAAATCCCGCGGGCCCTTGAGCGAGCGGTGAGCGGCGAGGAAATCATCCGTCGGGCGCCCGATATCATTGTCGCAAGCTGGTGCGGAAAAAAAGCCGACCTCGGCGCAATTCGCAACCGCCCGGGCTGGAATGCAGTTCCCGCCGTCCGCGACGGCCGCGTTCACGAAATCAAATCCGCGCATATTCTCCAACCCGGCCCAAGTATGCTCCGGGGCTTCCGGCTATTGCGTGAAGTCATACGCCCCGCAACTCGATAGCGCCTACGAATTCCCGATCAGCACGCCCGCCAGGAACACCAGGGCGCCGCCCAGCGCGATTTGCAGCACTGCGGAGGCGAGGGGGGTATCCATGTATTTGTGACGAACCCACGAGATCACTGCCAGCTCGACAAGCACCACACCCACAGCCACCGAGGTGGCGGTATGGATGTTCGGAATGAGATAAGGCAGTGTGTGCCCGACCCCGCCGATCGTGGTCATCAACCCGCATACCAGTCCGCGTGCCCATGGGTGGCCGCGTCCGGTGAGGACGCCATCATCCGAAAGCGCCTCGGCGAATCCCATGCTGATGCCCGCGCCGACGCCAGCCGCCATGCCGACCTGGAATGTTTGAAAGCTATGGTGGGTCGCAAACGCCGCTGCGAAAAGCGGCGCGAGCGTCGAGACGGAGCCATCCATCAATCCCGCCAGCCCGGGCTGGATCACCTGCAGGAGGAACAACTTTTGTTTATGCGCCGATTCATCGTCGGTCAACTCCGTCGAGCCCATGCGTTGCGCCGTCTGCGCGTGATGCAATTCCTCTTCCGCCAGATCGCCCAGGAGTTGCCGGATGCCGGCGTCCGTGCTGCGCCGCGCCGCGGCTTCGTAAAACCGCTTCGTCTCCATTTCCATCAACTCCGATTGCTTCTGCACCGCCTTCAATCCCAGCGGGCGCACCAGCCACACGGGACGCCGCGTGACAAAGCCGCGCACATTGTCCCTTCGAATCAGCGGGACATGGTCCCCAAATCGCGTCCGGTAATGATCCAGCAGCCGGTGGCGGTGCCCATCCTCCTCCTTTTGCAATTCGAGAAATTTCGCTGCTTGAGCCGGGTAGCTCTCCTTGAGTCCGTCCGCGAAGTCTTCGTAAATGCGGGCGTCGTCTTCCTCGAGTGAGATGGCGAGCGCGAGAACTTCCTGTTCCGTGAGGCTTTCAAAAGTGCGCATGATCGTTTACGTTCGTCTCTGTCTTGGGAAACGGATTTCCTCGGTTTTATTAAACAATCATTTCACACGCCATGAAAATTTCCATTGGTTCGGACCATGCCGGTTTTGAGTATAAGGAAAAAATCAAGACCCTGCTGCAAAGCCTCGGCCACGAGGTGAGCGACTTCGGCACGCACAGCACCGACCCGGTCGATTACCCGCTCTACATCCGCCCTGCCGCGCAAGCCGTCGCGAGCGGCGAATGCGAGCGCGGCATTGTCCTCGGCGGTTCCGGCAACGGCGAGGCGATCGTCGCAAACAAAGTTCACGGAATCCGCTGCGCGCTCTGCTGGAGCCACGATACCGCGCGCTGGGGGCGCGAGCACAACGACGCGAATGTCCTTTCCATCGGCCAGCACACCATCCCCATCGAGCTTGCGCTCGAAATCGTCCGCATCTGGCTCGATACGCCGTTTGCCGGCGGACGCCACATCCCGCGCATCAAGGAGATCGAGGGATAGAATGGCCGGCCAAAAAATGAAAGCTCGCCCAAAATCAGGTCTACAAACAGGGGGACGAATATATCCGCATCGTGCAACTCGCACGTCTGCAGGTGCAATACAAGGGCATCAAAAATCTCCTGAGCGGGGAGGGGGAGCATCACCACGTGAGCAAGAAGGCATTCTGCCGATTGATCAAAGGCGCGAAACTGCTGACGCAGGAGGAGGTGCGCGAGATCTGGCGCACGGTGCCCTTGGATTAGCTGCTTACGCCGCGTTTTTCAAATCCGCCAGGATGTCGCGCATGCGCGTGATCGGGAGCGAATTGTGACCTTCGCCATCGATGAAATGCGTGGACGAGCAGGGGATGCCGGAAGCGAGTTGCGCGGCAAGCTGCCACGAAAAGCGCGAGTCCTTTTTGCCATGCCAGAAACGCACCGGCACGCGGATTTCGCCCGGGGAAAATCCCCACGGCTCCGCGTACAGCGCGCCATCATGCGCCGCGCCGCGGGCGTTGCTCCACGCTTCACGGTTGTTGCGGAAGCAGATGTCGCAGGCGACCGGGTGGCTGTTGAATGCGTTGCGGTCGATGGGGTCTTGCATCGAAATCATGCGGGCGCGGATGCCGCGCGGAAGCGGCATGGTCACCAGCGGGCTGGCGGCGCGCATCATGAGCCTGACGAGCGCCGGGTTTTTGCGATGGAGATTGATTAACAAACGATAAACAGCAAACAACCCATCGCCCGGAGCGAGGTCCGCGAGTGGCACCGCGCCGCTGGCGATCACGGCTGCTTTCACAGCCTCGCGGTTCGCCCATGCCGTGGCGAGCGCGTAGGGGCCGCCGCCTGAGATTCCGAAAAGGCGGTAACGCTCGATGCCGAGCGATTGCGCGAGCTCCGCGACGAGCGGGGGCCAGTCGAGCAGGGTGCGTTGCGGCTGGAATTGGGAGCGCGCGAGCCCCGGCCTGTCGGGCGAGATGATGCGCAGGCCCAACTCGCGCGCGGCGTCATCCGCGAGCGCAGCCTGGAGCCGCGAACCGGGCCACCCGTGGCAGAAGATCACCGGCTCGCCATCAAGCGCGCCATATTCTTCGTAAGCAATTTGCAGCCCGCTCTTGGTGCTAAAGAAGCGCGGTTGCGATTCCATGACGAGCCTTACGCCTTCGCGTAAACCTCGGCGCCTTTTTCCACGAACTCGCGCGACTTTTCCTCCATGCCCTGCCGGAGCGCCTGCTCCTCGGTCACGCCCTGCTCGGCGGCATATTTGCGCACGTCCTCGGTGATTTTCATCGAGCAGAAATGCGGGCCGCACATGGAGCAGAAATGGGCGCTCTTCGCTCCTTCGCTGGGGAGCGTTTCGTCGTGGAATTCGCGGGCGGTCACCGGGTCGAGAGAGAGGTTGAACTGGTCTTCCCAGCGGAATTCAAAGCGCGCCTTGCTCAATGCGTTGTCGCGGTACTGCGCGCCGGGATGGCCTTTCGCGAG
>DASZPK010000080.1:0-3615 GCA_035550335.1 Chthoniobacteraceae bacterium
AGCAAGGGTTTGCTCCAAGCCGGGAGATCGCCGACTTTGCCGCGTGCGGTTTGAAAATGGCCGTAATAGCGGACGAATTTGAACATTGGGTCATTATAGGGTGGGATTTGATAGTTGCTAGTTGTTAGTCGCTAGTTGTTAGTTGTACATACTGGATCTCCAGATGAATTAAACTTTGGCGGCGACAACCGGCCTTGGCTCCACCTGCCAAACAGAGCTATAATTCATGCATGGCTGGCTCATCTTCCCCGACAGCATCTTTGACTCTGCATATATCCGAGACCGCGCGCGAAAAGCTCGCTCAGCGTGCAAGCCAGGCCGGCGAAGATATCGAAACCTACGCGTCGGACTTGATCGAGGCCGCCGTCAAACGGCCCACGCTTGACGAGCTATTGGCGCCGGTCCGTCAGGACTTTGCCAAAACTGGAATGACGGAAGAACAGATCATGCAGTTTGGCGATGAGCTGATCCAGAAAGTCCGCCAGGAGAAAACAAACAAAGCATGAGTGAGCGGGCCGTCTACGACACGATGATCTTCTTTCAGTGGGCCGCCCTTCCAGAGAATCGGCAGCATCAAACTATCAAGGCACTCTATGAAGGCTCGATCCGCCTATGCCTCAGTCCTGCCCATCTGACCGAAATCAAAGATGTTCTGACGCGCCCTGAAATAATGCAAAAAGCGCCGAACCTGACACCACAACGTGTTGAGAATGTTCTGTTCGAGGCGTTGGCTTTGGCAGACTGGTTCGACGACGTGCCAGTTCGTTTTTCGCTGCCCGCTCATCCCGATGACGATCATATTTTCAACCTCGCTATAGCCGCGAATGTCCGTTATTTGGTGACTTGGGAATCAAGGTTGCTGGCATTAGCAACGAGGGAATCTCCCGAAGCGCGCCAACTCCGTGCCTTGGCGCCTCGACTCGAAATCATCGCCCCGCCGCAGTTAGCGGAGCGGTTGCGCACCCGCCATTCTTGACGGAGTCTTGAAGAAGTACCGATCTGGCGACTACCCGTTGCGTTAATGTTCGCGTCACTTTTAGTTCATGCAAGCCGAGGCTAATTGGCCCGACGACGTATTTTGCTCAAACCTATGAGTCCCAAGCCCAGCGTGCTCATCAAAACAGAAGACGGCAGGGGCGCCGCCGGCAAGACAGCGTTCAACTTAGGATTATCCAGCAACAGCCACGGCTGCAGTCCGGTCGGCGAGCCAACTCCGTCGAAAGTCAGCAATTCGCTGGCGGCAGTGGCTGTAAAAGTCATCGAAGCTGTCTGCCAGCCGAGAAAGCTCTGGCTTGGGGTATTCACCGTCGATGTTGACTGTGTCTGCGCACCAAGTCTAACTTGCCACTTTTCGGTCGTGTCTCCTGAAAAGCCAGCTTGTTGCGCTCCCGCCCAGTTAAAAGTCAGGATGTATTCTTGTCCCGCCGTCAACCCATTGATCGTTTGTTCGATCCCGCCGGCGTAGGTCGGATCTCCGGCCACCGCGACGAAATCATTGTCGCTCGAAGATGCCGGGTTGCCGTAAAAACTGACGTTTCCAAGAAAGGAATCGCCTGTTACTGTCCCGCCCGTCGGCGGAAAGAGAAAAACAGGTGAATGTCCCGATCCGAGAGGTCCTTCCGTTCCAAGCGGGGTCCAACCCAGAACCGAAGTATTGTATCCAATCTGCCCCGGCGAGGCTGCGAACGCGCCGTCGTTGATTAAATCCCCCCGCACTACATCCGCGCCGCTGAGCAACATCGCAGCCGCCAATATAGCAAAGACTCCAATAAACTTACCGCGCATTTTCCCTTCCTATCCAGGATGTCAATCTTAAATTAACAAGAACTCATTATGCCCGAATGGAACCAAATTTTGGCAAACTATCTCAACGTCAGCCCACCTATCAATCAAAATATTCATCGCTTTGCAATGAAAACGTGGCCCAACACTCGAATGGCAAGCGCCGGCGATTCTAGAACCTTACAACCATTATAATTATCCCACTTTCATCGCTCGAAATTATTTCCCAATCCGAATCTGATGGAGGAATGAAACCGGGACGTGTTTGCTTTCTTTCACGGCTGCTTTGCTTTCGCATGGGCGGGCCGATGCGGCTCGCGGAAGCAAATGAATGACTTCGAAAAACATTCATCGCTTACATTAATCTACACATTCTTCTCTTCACATTCCTCTTCCGCTCCATTATAATACTGCCCGCAATCATGGGGGACCAATCCTTTCAACAGCCGGCTAATTTTCCTCCCTCTCCGCGTCCGCCGCGTCTCTCCGGCAGGGTCTTTCCCCGCCATTGCACAAAAAACCATCCCAGCGCGCAACACTCTGCCCTCTGCCCCTTGTCCCTTTCCGCCTTGTCCCTTGTCCCTGCGTTCTTCCCCCTCTTCCCCATCTCGCCCCGTCGTGCATCACCCTGCTACAACCTGCTACAACTCCGCCAAAAATTCTTTTCGCCTCAAACGCTCCACTTCCGAACGTTGCACAAAAAATGCTCCTTGCGCGCAACATCCCCCAACGACCTCCGCGCCTCGAATTCCCCGATCAAAAATCCGCAATCCAAACTCCAAAATCCTTCAACCGGCCATCCCGCCGCTTCGCCCAACCAGTTGGGTAGGGGCGGCATCTGTCGCGATTTTCCTGGTCGACAAATGCCATCAGCCGACAGCTTGGCCGAGAACATCGGTGCAGAGTTCCTTAACCGGTTTGGACGAATCCAGCCGAAGGATCGGACATGCCAGCTTCCGCATCCATTGCTCGTGGAGGTCGCGGCTGCGGGTGGGGGATTGGGCGGTGTCGTAGGATTGGGCCTAGGACATGAATTGGAGGTGGGTGGTGTGCATGTCGCCGCCGGGGTGGATGCGGAGGCCGTAGCGTTGGTGTTCGCGGGCGGCGAGGCGGGACATGCGGAGTTTGGCGGGGAGGTAGAGGAAGATGGCGGTGGTGAAGTGATGCAGCAGGGGGTCGCCCCAGCTACAGAGAGAGCCGGAAAGCACCCAATCCGTGACGCCGGCAATATCCCGCTCGATCATCCTTATACGCTCGGTCGGCGGGCGTTTATGGGTGAAGGGGGGGTTGGTGGGGAGCCAGTAGTAGGAGTCGGTGTCGAGGAATTTGCAGTGGAGATGGTTGGCGAGGTGGGAGCCGAGGGTGGTGGCGCCGGAGCCGGAGGCGCCGAAGATGTGGAGGCGGCAAGGCATGGTGTCCAATGAACGGGGGACAATCGTCGCTTGGTTGATTGTTCACTGCAACCCGTGGAGGAGCATTTGTGCTTGATAGTTGTTGAACGAGGGAGCAAAATACTGCGCAAGTATTCTTCTTGAAGGAGATCATTTCATGCGCAGGGCGATTGTCTCGATGGGAACACTTCTACTGTTGTGCGCTGTTTCGCAGGCGAAGGAGCCTGCCACGCAGCCGGGGGACTGGGCCAATGCGATTGATGCGACCGATGTGGCGGCGATCAAGAAGACTGTTGGGAGTAATGTGCTGGTGAAGGGGAAGGTTGTGCGGGCGCAGTGGAGCGTGAGTGGGAAAGTGATGCGGGCGGAGTTTGGCAATAAGCCTGATGAACTCGTGCTGATTATTTTTTCGAGCAAGAAAGATGACATGGATAAAGCGTTT